>JASEHP010000067.1 GCA_030018605.1 Thermodesulfovibrionales bacterium | reverse complement strand
CTACTTTGGTAAAACCGGACATTTCTATTTTGGTATTACAGGTAAAATTCACATCCCTGCCTTTAACGGATTTTTGTTTGATTAACTTCCAGAAATTGTTCAACTTTTTATTCTTAATCTTTCTCCCTGAAATACGCAAAACTTGCCATATAATTTATCTGAATACTCGGTCAGTATCTTCTTCATGACTTTAACCTTCTGATTGCCGTCTGCGTCTTCAAGCCTTAATATCAACACGCCAGAATGCAGTTTGCCGGAATTATAGACAAGTTCGCCGAAGTCTTTGTCCATTGTGATTACCATTCTGCCTTCTGTAACAGCAAGATGTAATATCTCGGAATCGTCGGCCTTCGGATTTATATCCCTAATGCATTTGACATCATGGTCATTATCCGCAAGCCACTTCTCAACTTTCTTGCCGACTCCGACATCCACCAAAAATTTCAGTTTGGTAGTCATAGAAAGGATATTCTTTTAGCGGACAGCGAAAACCTGTTCTTCATTCACAAGTTCAGAGGCATAAAGGATAGCTGCGTGAATATCTTCTTTTTCAAGTTCAGGATAGTCCTCAAGAAGTTCTTCCGCTGTTATTCCGCCTGCAAGCGCCTTTAGTATCTGCTCAACCGTAATCCTCAGACCTCTAATAGTCGGCTTACCCACCATTACTTTCGGGTTAACAGTAATACGTTTTAAAAGATTTTCTCTTATCATCCTTATCCCCCTTCCGTATCCATCCATTTGTAATAGTTATACATTATCAAATGATAGGGCTTATTGTCTAACGGGGTCAAGGTAATTTTCACATCCGCTATACGCCACTATCATACATAACCTTACCCATGTCGCTTATGTCGTAACCTCCGAGATCTACAACCATATTCCTGAATTCATTATCTTCCCTGATGATGCTTAATAGAGCTTTTATCATATCCGTATCATAAAACTCAATTGGAATCGCAAGGTCATACCGTTCCTTTGCGACTGGAACAAAATCAAGCCCGAGCGCATTTGCAGAGGCAAGGATTGCAAGCCCGGTGTCTGCAATGCCTGTAAGCACCGCTGATGCAACGCCCATATGAGTGTATTCCTCTCTTTCATATCCTTTCACATCTTCAGGTTTTATTCTGAATTCCCGCAGGTGTTTGTCAGTCAGCAGCCTTGTTCCGGCGCCTGTCTGCCGGTTGATAAAAACAACATCCTCCCTTGTCAGGTCTTCAAACCCTTTTACATTTTTCGGATTGCCTTTGGGCACAAGAAGCCCCTGCTCCCTGTAAACGAGATTTACGAGAACAATCTTTCTATCAGGAAGAAGCCTCTTAATAGAGGAAACATTATACTCTCCCGTTTCTTCGTCAAGCAGATGTGTTCCTGCAATATGCGCCTCTCTCTTTTTTAAAGCCATTAATCCGCCCATTGAACCGACATGGGCTGACGAAAGAGAGAGTCTGGGATATTTCTTTTTCAGTGAATTTGCAAGAAGATCAAGCGCATTATCATGGCTTCCGATGCATACTATTGTATTTTCTATTTCATTTTTTGTTCTGAGCAGTTCTACATTCACCGCAGAACCTGCGCCTATTCCCTCAGACATAGCAGGTATTCTTACAAAACCATCCGCGCGCACAAGCGACATCAGCACTCCTGCCCCGCGAGAAACAGGAGTTGCAATGAATTTATCTTCAACCTTCCCTATCTTGACCCTTAAAAATTCTTCCTGCCCAAGGATAGAGGCAGCCTGTCTTGAAAGGACTGCCTGCAAAATCTCAGGAGGGTCCATTTCTATCCCCTGCCATCTGTAAATCACAGGCTTTGCAAAAAGATTAAACGTTATGAATGCCGACACGGGATATCCCGGAATGCCGAGCACAGGCTTATCCCTAACAATCCCTGCCATCACAGGCTTGCCGGGCTTTATGCTTACACCATGAAATATTATTTCGCCGGTTTCGTTTATTGCCTTTGATGTAAAATCCTCCGAGCCTGAAGATGCGCCTGCATTAATAATAACCATGTCTCCAGCATTATGCGCCTCTAAAATTGCATCCTTTAATTCATCAAGATTGTCAGGGACAATTCTGAACCTAACCGCCTCTCCTCCCCATTCAGAAACAAGACTGCCGAGCACCCTTGAGTTGTATTCAATGATGTCTCCCTTTTTTAAATTGGTCCCGGGATCTACGATTTCGGTGCCTGTCGGGATAATCACCACCTTAGGTTTTCTTCTGACATTGATATCAACATATCCCCCTGCAAGCATTGCGCCTATATCAACAGGCATTATTCTGTGATTTTCAGGAAGTATAATCTCTGTGGCAACAATATCCTCACCAATCACTCGTACATTCTGCCACGGAGTTGCAGGCTCAACGATTTCAATGTATTTAATTTCTTCTTGCCCCTTGACCCCTTGTCTCCTCGGCGACTCGCCTGAGGCGAGACCACTTGACCCCTTGATTAAATTAACTTCCTCTATCATTATCACCGCATTAAAACCATCCGGCATAGGATCGCCGGTGTCAACATAAACTGCCTGCTCACCGAGCTTAAGTTTTTTGGGTGATGTCTCGGACGCGCCAAAGGTTTCCTGATAGTTTACAGCATATCCATCCATTGCTGAAGAATGATAGGAAGGAGACGAGAGCCTTGCCGCAACAGGTTCTGCTGTTATTCTTCCGAGGGATTCCGGGACCATGACTTTTTCTCCAGGAAAAGTTTTAAGAAAACCCTGTGATTCAAGCCTTCTGAGCCATTGCTCTATTGCCTCATTCAGCGGTGTTGTCTCAAGATAAATCTCACGCTTCAAATTAACCTCTTACCTGTCTATGGATTTTTATTGATTGTATGTATATGCCGTTGTTAAGCTTTGCCTTGCCAAGCTATTGTTTTTAACTGGGGGGTGTGCTTTAAAATCTCAGGAATGCTCCTATTCCGCCTGCATCTGACAACTCTTTATTCTCTGCTATCACTTCTATCACCGAACCTTGTTCCACTGCTCTCTGCGCTGCAAGGTCAACAAGATAATTGACTTCCTCCATCCCTCCCTTACAATAAGGGCAGACAGAAACCTTTTGCTTTGAAAGATTCCTGCAGTTCCGGCATTCGTAGCCTTCATCTTTAAAATTCTTCAGTAATACGAGCTTCATTATTCTTCCTTCCTGAAGCGCATTCAGAACATCCTCTATGCCTATTACTGCATTCTGCCCTTTACCGGCTGCTGTCAGCAAATCAGAAACAATCGCTTTCTCCGCCATGTTCTCAGACTCGCTTATCACAGGTTTGACTTTTTCAAATACATCATTGACATTCGCAAACATCTCGGCATGAAAAGCGCCCACAATCTTTTCGCTGACTACCCTTGGAAGCATCTCCCTTACCTTTGCAACGGCGTCGTCGGAGCCGCCTGTTATTATCCTTTCTATCCGTTCAGCTGCCAGAAATGACTCCAGTTTTTTTATAACGTCTTTTATATGCAGGCTTACATGATAATCTATATGCCGTTCAAATCTGTGTCCTGACAGAGAAAACCATCCTCCTCTTTTATGTTTTCCCGGCACATCCTGAGTATGAATCTCGCCGTATTCCTCTATCTCGCCAAGATGCACGAGGAACAAACGCGCAGATTCCTTATCAACGAGGAGCACTGCATACTGTTTATAATTATCAAGTATATCAAGCAGGGGCTGTATATAAGGAGTCTTATCCGCTATTATTGCGTTTTTTACAGGGACAGCAAGGTGATATTCCTTCCAGAATGACTTTTCAGAAGAAGTGATAATGGCCAATCCTTTTTTGAATTCCCTCTTATTGCTGGTGACAAACGCCTCAAGCTTTTCAATATCATTTTTAATTTTTTTAAATATTGTTCTGTCTTCCTCTTCCGAAAATTTTTTAAGCATATTTTTTAGATGTATAACATAATCTCCCTTTGTGCCAGGGCTTACATTAAGATAGAGGCTTACAAAATAGCTGCCATCCGCCTGAAGTGTTGCAATCTCTTTTAGTTCTTCCTGATTAAGCATTTGTCCCTCCTTCTCGTTGCGAGTCGAAACCGACTTCTGTACCTCTGAATATTTCAAATACTGATATGAAAAGCGCCAGAACCAGCGGCCCGATTACAAACCCGATAAAACCGAAAAAGTTTATCCCGCCTATCACACTGAAAAATATCAGCAGCGTCGGCATCTTTGTCCTTCCGCTTATTATAACAGGCTTTAGAACATTATCCACTATGCCTATAACCAGTGAGCCAAAAAGTAAAAGAACTATCCCCTTCATATAACTGCCTTTGATAAGCAGATATATTACTGCAGGGCCCCATATTGAAAATGTACCGAACAGGGGAAGAAATGACATTACTGCCATTGCAGTTCCCCATAAAACAGGCGCATTAATGCCAAGCGCAAAAAAGGCTGTTCCTCCAAGCGCACCCTGAACAATTGCGACCACAACTCCGCCGTAGACCGTTGATACAACCATATCTTTCACCTGAAATCTGAGCCTGTCTTTTTGATTTTCAGAAAAAGGAATATAATTTCCTATCTTCCGCAAAATGTCAGGGCCGTCCCTCAGGAGAAAAAATACCGCAAATCCCATAAATATAAAATCTATGATTGTTCTGCTGATATTCGCTGCCCAGACGGAAAGATTATCCACCAGTCCCTTGCCGAATTTCTTAAGTCCCTCAAAGACAACACCGCTTATCTCTAAACCCTCAATGCCGAAATAGGATTGTATCTTTTCGGTCACACGCACAACAGGGGGAGAGGCAAGGACATTCTTAATGGAGTCAACAGCTTCCTTATCAATCTTTTCAGCTACTTCCTTTAATTCTTCCAGAAGAATAAAAGAGAGATAGATAAAAGGCGCAACAATCACGATGAGAATTAAGGCTGTTGTTATAAACGACGTAAAAAATCTGGATTTGCCGTACCTCAATATAAACGTATATACAGGATAAAAGACTATGGTAAAAACTATTGCCCATGCGATAGCGTTAAAAAACGGCTTGAGTATCTGGTATGACAGATAACCAAGCACAAGCAGTATGAATATAGAAGTTACAACATAAAACCTATTTACCCTCAATTGCAGCCTCCGCAAAAACCCTGAAAATTTTTTCTGAAAGGCGGTCCTGCATCCGCTCAGGATGCCACTGCACTCCAAGAAGAAACGGATAATCCTCGCTGCATACCGCCTCTATGATGCCGTCGGCTGAAAAAGCAATTGCATTCAATCTCTGTCCAATAACCCTTACCGCCTGATGATGAAAACTGTTCACCTTAAACTCACCTTTATCTATAAGTTTGTTATCACCTACTTTAATTGTATGATACCCCTCTCTGTGCTCTATTGCCGCCGGAACCTGATGCCTGATATCCTGATAGAGGCTTCCTCCAAAAGCAACATTGATAAGCTGCATCCCATAACATATGCCGAGCACCGGTTTCCTCAACTTTATTATCTCATGAATTATCGCAAATTCAAAGTCGCTTCTGTCCCCTTCAACAATTTTTATTTCATAATTTACATCTTCGTTGTAATAGGAAGGATGGAGGTCGCTTCCTCCTGAGACAAGAATTCCGTCAATCCTTAAAGCAATATCCGCGGCATTACGGAAAGGCGCCAGCAATATGGGACAGGCGCCTGCATTCTCAACCGCCTCTGCATAATCCCTGTTGAGTTTTAAGCGGTTGTCCTCTATGTCTGCTGTTATACCTATAATCGGTCTCAACAGCCCCTCAAACTCTCAACTTCCCGCCTGTCTCTGCTGTGATATACTTAACGATATTAAGATGCATTTCTTCCACTTCCGCTTCCGTAAGTGTTCTGCTGTCTGACCTGTATCTTACAGTAAATGCAAGGCTCTTCTTTTCATCAGGAATATTTCTACCCTTATAGAAATCAAAGATTGAAACATCCTCTATCAGTTCGGACGGATAAGCCCTTATAAGATTTTCAATGTCGGACGCGCTGAGCTTATCGTCCACAATGATTGCTATATCCCGCTCAATGCAGGGGAACTTTGGTGCCGGCGAATACTCCATAGAAGCAGGAATCAAAGAAATTAATCTGTCAAGGTCTATTTCAAATACAACTATTTCCGGTTTCGGCACTTTCATATCCAGCTTATCAACCACCACAGGCGAAACAACTCCGAGCAAACCGATGCTTGAGCCTGAGATGCGAATCTCGCATGATTGCCCGGGATGAAGAAAAGGCTCGTTTGAAGGAGAAAACGCATACCCATTAATATGCATGTCACCGAACAAGTCTTCAATCATCCCCTTGACTATGTAGAAACCACGCGCTTCTTCTTTCCACAGAGAAGGTTTTTTATCTTTGTAATAGATTCCTCCAAGACACATAATTTCAAGAGGCAGCGGCCGTCCTATATCCTCAAATACTCTGGATAACTCAAAAATTCTTATATCTCTTATGCCCCTTGAAAAATTATATATGAAATTTTCAAGCAGAGACGGGATTAACGTCGTCCGCAGCAATGAACTTTCCTTCTTCAACGGGTTTTTTATTGAAACAGCCTTGCGCCTCCTGTCTTCCGCTGTGATATGAAGAATATCAAGGTCTGTTTCAGCCATAAAGCTGTAATTTATTGCCTCGCTGAACCCTGCTTTTTTCACAATATTTTTTACCCTCAGGGCATAAGCGTGCCCCCTGTCCGGGTTCCCTCCCGAAATGCCCGCCTTTGGAATTGTTGCCCGTATCTTCTGATAACCGTAAACTCTTGCTATCTCCTCAATAATATCAGCCTCTATCTTAATGTCAGGCCTGAATGCCGGGGGGGGTACCGTAAAATAGTCCTTGTGTAAATCCACGGCAATGCCCAATCGTTTTATTATATCCGCCATTTCTTCGTCAGGAATATCTGTTCCCAGAACCTTATTTACTCTGTCATATCTCACATTCACAGTTACGGGGACATACCTTTTTGGGTAAGCATCAACTTTTTTATAGACTATTCCTCCGGCAACCTGCTGGATTAAGTATGCTGCCTTGTCAAGCGCATTGCTCAAAGCCTCAATGTCCGTGCCTCTTTCAAATCTGCAAGACGATTCGGATTTAAGACCCAAAGCCCTTGATGTCCTCCTGACCGATGCCGGTTCAAAATATGCGCTCTCAAGAAACACATCATGAGTAAAATCACTAACCTCTGTTTCTGCGCCTCCCATAAGACCCGCAATTGCTACAGGATTTTTTGCATCCCAGATTAAAAGCGCATCAGGCGGCAATTTTCTCTCTACACCGTCAAGGGTAACAATACTGCAGTCATCTTCAGCAGGCGCCACTTTTATTGATTTCCCTTTCATCTTATTAAGGTCAAAGGCATGCAGCGGGTGTCCTGATTCCATGAGGACATAGTTTGTTATATCCACTATATTATTTATAGTCCGTATGCCGCATTTGGTAATCTTGTTTTTAAGCCAGTCCGGAGAAGGCGCAATCTTTACTCCCTTTATTACTCTTCCGGCATATCTATGGCATAAGTCTGGAGCAAGGATTTCTACCTTAAAACCGTTATCCGAAGCCTCTTCTTTTACCTCATACTTATGCTGCTTAAGAGGCAGGTTCATTGCTGTGGCAATCTCTCTTGCAATGCCAATAATGCTGAGACAGTCAGGCCTGTTCGGAGTGACATTAACCTCAAATATGAAATCTCCATCCAGCTTTTCTACTGCCTCCACCTCAAGCCCGGCCATTGTAAGAATATCCGCAACTTCTTCAGGGCTTTTATTGATATCAACAAACTCTTTTAACCAATCAAAAGGAACACGCATAGTAGGTAGTGTAAACTTTCTTGTGTGAAAATGAAATAGGGTAAAAAAGGGGCGCACCT
>JASEHP010000066.1 GCA_030018605.1 Thermodesulfovibrionales bacterium | reverse complement strand
GTGTCTGGGATTTAAAACACCACTTGAAGTCGCTTCTTCTTGTGTTGCACTTAGAGGTTGAATGTGGGATTCCTCATTTTTAAATTTTGATTTTTGAACTTTGAATTTAATTATGTCTGACCCTAAATTCTGGATTGCACTGAGTGATGTGCCTGATATCGGGCCTGTGACGGCAAAGAAACTGCTTGTCATCTATAAAAAGCCCGAGGCGGTCTTTAAAGCGCCGTATAAAGAACTGGCAAACATCCGCGGCATAGGCAGTGCAAAGGCAAAAAACATAAAGGGATATTCAAGCTGGGCGAGAATAGATATCCAGCTTAAAAAACTTGACGCCACCGGAATAAAAATAGTTGCTTTCAGCAATAAGGATTATCCCGAAATGCTGAAGAATATAGAAGACGCTCCGATTGTACTTTACATCAAAGGGACAATCCAGAAGGAAGACAGATACGCTGTTGCAATTGTCGGTTCAAGAAAATACAGTTCGTATGGAAAACTTGCCGCTGAAAAATTATCCTCCGAGCTTTCCTCTAGGGGATTTACCATCGTAAGCGGCATGGCAAGGGGGATTGATACGCTGGCGCACGCTGCTGCTGTTAATTCTGGCGGTAGAAGCATTGCCGTTCTGGGCTCAGGGATTGACGTGCCATATCCTCCCGAGAACAGAGGTTTAATGGAAAAATTAGCAGTTTCAGGATGTGTGATAAGTGAATTTCCGCCCGGCACACCGCCTGAAAAAGAAAATTTCCCGAAAAGGAACAGGATAATAAGCGGATTGTCCCTCGGTGTGCTTGTTGTGGAGGCAACTGCTGACAGCGGCTCATTGATAACAGCAACTTATGCCGTAGAACAGGGCAAAGAGGTTTTTGCAGTGCCGGGCAATATTAATTCTGCAAACTCAAAAGGCACGAATGACCTGATTAAGAAAGGGGCAAAACTCGTGCAGAGCTCAGAGGATGTAATAGAAGAACTTGCACCTATCCTGAAGGGTTACATAGGGACAAGGGAAAAAGCAAACGTGGAGCTTTCGGTTGAAGAAAAAAGACTTTGTGATATAATGACAGCTGAACCTAAGCATGTTGATATGCTTTCAAGAGAGAGCACGATGCCTGCGCAAAAGGTGCTTGGAATCCTTCTCAGCCTTGAATTAAAAGGAATTGCGAAGCAAGCGGAAGGAAAGAAATTTTTTCTTGCATGAATAAAAGAATGGCGAATGGGTAAATAGGTGAATGGGTTATTGAGTCTTTGCGATTCCCCGATTAACTCTCCTCGGCGAGTCGCCCGAGGCGACCGATTCACCAATTCACCGAGATGTTTTTTGAATTTTGACTTTTATATATGTTGGAGGTAATTGGATAAATGAATTCCGTTGTTATTGTTGAATCGCCGGCAAAGGCAAAAACTATAAACAAATTTCTCGGAAAGGATTTCACGGTAAAGTCTTCCATTGGCCATATCCGCGATTTGGTGGAGGGAGAACTTGGAGTGGATGTGAAAAACAATTTTCAGCCCAAGTATGAGATTTCCCCCAAGAAAAAAAAAGTTGTAGCCGAGTTAAAAAAAATTGTCAAAGGCGCTGATATTGTGTGGCTTGCAACAGATGAAGACCGCGAAGGCGAGGCCATCGCATGGCATTTGTCGGAAGCGCTGGGTTTGAGCGAAAGCAAAACGAGACGCATTACTTACTCTGAAATTACAAAAGACGCAATTCAAAAAGCGCTTGAAAATCCGAGAGCAATTGATAAAAATTTAGTTGACGCTCAACAAGCGCGCAGGGTTTTGGACCGATTGGTCGGCTATGAGATTTCGCCAATCCTCTGGAAGAAAGTGAAGCCTGCGCTGTCGGCAGGAAGGGTGCAGAGCATTGCCGTAAGATTGATTGTAGAGCGGGAAAGAGAGATACAAAATTTCAAATCCATTTCATCCTACAAAGTATCGGCTTTTTTTCTGAATGAGAAAAACGAAATAGTGCAAGCGGAACTGCCGAAAAAGTTCCAAACCAAAGAAGAGGCAAAATCATTTCTCGAAAAATGCAAAGACGCGGAGTTCTCCATTGCCGGCATAGAGACAAAACCCGCAAAGAAATCTCCATCCGCGCCGTTCACCACCTCAACGCTTCAGCAGGAAGCGGGAAGAAAATTCGGATACTCGGTTGCGCAAACCATGCGGATAGCGCAGGGGCTTTACGAGAGCGGAAAGATAACTTACATGCGCACGGATTCAGTAAATCTATCCGACACTGCGCTTGGCCAGGCGAAGAACGAGATTGAAAAATTGTACGGAAAAGGGTTCCTGCATATCCGTCGCTACAAAACAAAGAGCAAAGGCGCGCAGGAGGCGCACGAGGCCATCCGCCCGTCATATCTCAGCGTTTACAAAATTGAAGGCGATGCGCAGGAGCGGCGCATCTATGACCTGATATGGAAAAGAACTATTGCCTCGCAGATGAGTGATGCGCTGCTGGAAAAAACCACAGCAACCATCCGCGTGTCAACAACTGAAGAAAAGTTCGTTGCGCAGGGAGAGGTTCTGAAGTTCGAGGGATTTCTCAAGGTATATCTTGAAGGAAAAGACGAAGAAGATGAGGAAAATGCAGAAGGCATCCTGCCTCCTTTAAAAATTGGAGAGAAGCTTTCAAACAGAGAAATAACTGCCACGGAACGGTTCACTTATCATCCGCCCCGTTACACCGAAGCCACGCTGGTGCGCAAACTGGAGGAACTCGGCATCGGCAGACCTTCCACCTATGCTCCAACCATCTTCACCATTCAAAAGAGAAATTATGTAGTGAAAGAAGACCGCGACGGCGTGAAAAGGCATTTCAGTCGTCTCACGTTAAAGAACGGGAATATCATTGCAGAGGAAAAATCCGAAAACACAGGCGCCGAAAAATCAAAGCTCTTCCCCACGGACATCGGCATGGTGGTGAACGATTTTCTGATGGATAATTTCAAGGACATTATGGATTTCAATTTTACGGCAAAGGTGGAGGAGGAGTTCGACGAAATTGCCGGTGGAAAATTAGCGTGGACCAGGATGCTTGCAGCATTTTATAAACCCTTTCATAAAACCGTCGAGCATACAGCGGAAACATCCGCGCGCCAGAGCGGCGAGCGTGTTCTCGGCAAAGACCCTGTGACCGGGAAACAGGTGATTGTGCGGCTCGGGAAGTTCGGGCCTATAGTTCAAATCGGGCATCAGGATGACAAGGAGAAACCGCGATATGCCTCGCTTCGCAATGGTCAGCGCATGGATGCCATCACCTTAGAACAGGCAATGGAACTATTTAATCTGCCGCGCAGCCTCGGCACACATGAAGGCGATGAGGTGATTGTTAATATCGGCCGTTTTGGCCCGTATATAAAATATCGCGGTGAATATGTGTCCCTCCCGAAAGGCGAAGACCCGCACACTATTTCCATGAAAAGAGTGAAGGAAATCCTGAGCGGCCCTCGCCTGCCCAAGATATTGGGCAAGTTTCAGGGTGAAGACATAATCGCAGCTAAAGGGAGATTCGGCCCGTATGTGAAATACAAAAACATCTTTGCATCTCTCCCGAAAGGCGAAGACCCGCTTTGTGTAACGCTGGAGCGCGCCATTGAACTGGTGACGGCAAAGGAGAAGAAAGAGCTGGATAAAATCATTAAATCATGGGGTGAGGATGCGCGGGTGCGCGTGGTGAACGGCAGATACGGTCCGTGTATTCAGTCCGGGAAAAAATTCTTCCGCATCCCCGCAAGCAAAAAACCGCAGGATATTACGCTGGATGAATGCCTTGCCATAGCAGGATTAAAAGAGGAAAAGAAAAAAACCAACCCCAGATTAAAACCTTCGGGGGCAAGCGCTGCAAGCACAAAGGGAAAAACGAAAGCCAAGACCCGCAAGGCAGGATAAAAACGGGTAAGGCAATACAGCATCCTAAAAAAGATAGCGGATATAAAGTCGGAATCGACTCGCAACGAGAAGAGGTCAATCAATTAGAAGAGACAGAGGCATAAAAACCGTGATGCGTTATGCGTAAAGCGTTATGAGGAAGAGAATATTAACAAGTCACGCATTACGAATTACGCATTACGATAACAGGCCGTTTATCATAGGTATCGGCGGCAGCCACAGCGGAGCAGGGAAGACAACGGTGGCAGAAGCGCTGCTGAGAAACTTAACAAAAAGGGTCAAAGGGTCAAAGGGTCAAAGGGTCAAAGACTCTGACACTATGACACCCTGTCACTCTGACACTAACAAATGGGGCGCAATCAAATACACAAAAACTGCCATTTACGCCTCAATAATCGATGCCCCTGAGACGTTAACACAGGAAAACAAGGATACTGCAAGGCTCATCAACGCAGGCGCCGAAAAAGTGCTGTGGGTTCAATCGCCTCCCGAAGAACTCAAAGAGGTTCTTCCCATAGCTGTTGACAGGCTTTTCAATCTCAGAGGGATAATAGTGGAAGGCAACAGCGCAATTGAGTTTTTAAAACCTGATATTGTAATATTTGTATCTGGAAGGCATGGCGGCTCTTTAAAGAAAAGCGCTGAAAGAGTTCTTGTAATGGCGGATATAATTCTATATCAGGACGAGCCTTCCATGAAACTGCCTGCAAAGGCAAAGAGATTTAAGGTTGTTTTTACGCCGATGTCAGGATTTGATGAATGCTTGGATTACATACAGAAATTACTGAAATGAGGAGCAAATGAAAAACAGGATAGAAGAAGCGATTAAAAAAAAGGCTGTCAAAGGCAGGCTTTCATGCAGCGCCGCAAGAAAAATCGCAGAGGAGGCCGAAGTTGCCTATAAAATTGTCGGTAATGCCGCTGACAGGCTGAAGATAAAAATCACAAACTGCCAGCTTGGTTGTTTTTAATGACTACGCTTTTTTTTGAACTTGCGCTTACATTTTACTTTACGGCAACGATAATCAGTGTTGTCGAACTCTTCAGGAGTTCAAAGACAACGACAAAAATAATGCTGCTCTTTGTTGCAGCCGGTTTTGTCCTGCACACTATAAGCATCGTCCTTCGTTATGCCGATGCAGGCCGTATGCCGGCAGTGAATCCGCATGAGGCAACGTCCTTTTTTTCATGGTGCACGGTGCTTTTATTCCTCATCCTTGAGTTCAGATACAAGATCGGGCTTCTCGGCTCATTCATCATGCCCCTTGTCTTTGTCCTGATGCTATCATCAGCAATGCTTCCAAGAGAGATAAAGCCTTTAAGCCCTGAACTCCGGAGCTGCTGGCTCAGCATTCATACGATACTGGCGTTCATAGGCAATGCCGCATTTGCCATGGCAGCAGGCATAGGAATCATGTATCTGATTCAAGAGCGCTATGTAAAATCAAAACATCCGAGCGGCTTGTTTCAGAGACTGCCGAGCCTTCAAATCCTTGACGAGATAAACTACAGGCTGATAACAATCGGCTTCCCTCTGCTTACGCTTGCAATCATAACCGGAGCGCTCTGGGCGCAGAGCGCATGGGGAAGTTATCTGAGAGGAGACTTCCGTGTGGTATGGGCAATTGTCACATGGCTTACGTATGCCGTAGTCCTGCATACGCGGCTTTTAGTGGGCTGGAGAGGGAAAAGGGCTGCAATGCTGTCCATCATCGGGTTTATTACAATCCTTATCGCATTCTTCGGGATTAAATTAATCGGGAAAGGTCTTCATGTTTTCCTATGAATATTCTTGTTGTAGGGCTCAATCATAAGACAGCTGACGTTGATGTAAGGGAGAAACTTGCCTTTAACGGCCAGAAACTTGAGGAAGGTCTCATAAGGATTAAGTCTATCTCGGGGATAAAAGAGGCTGTCATTCTCTCAACATGCAACAGGGTTGAAATCTATACTGTTGTAAACAATTCTGCAGCAGCGCATGAGTCAATAAAAAATTTCATCTCTGAGTTTCATGGAATTGACAGGAGCGCACTTGAAACACCACTTTACGCATATGAAGGCATAAACGCTGTCAGGCATGTCTTCAGGGTTGCATCAAGCCTTGATTCAATGGTCGTAGGAGAACCCCAGATACTCGGTCAGATTAAAGATGCGTTTGATTTTTCACTCCAGAAAAAAACAACAGGGATATTGCTTAATAAACTTATGAAAAAGACAATCTCTGTTGCCAAGCGGATACGCACAGAGACAAAGATTGCCGAAAATGCAGTGTCAATAAGCTTTGCCGCTGTTGAACTCGCAAAAAAGATTTTTACAGACCTCTCAACAAAATCATTCATGCTCCTCGGCGCCGGTGACATGGCAGAACTTGCGGCAAGGCACCTTATGAGCAACGGAGTTAAGGATGTCCTCGTTGCAAACAGGACTTACGAGAGTGGAGAGAAACTTGCCAAAGAATTCAATGGCCGGGCTGTAAGATTTGAAGATTTTATGCATGAGATGGTCAACACGGATATTGTCATATGTTCAACAGGCGCATCAAAATACGTGCTTATGAAAGAGCAGATGCAGAAAGTCATGAAAGAAAGAAGGCACAAACCCGTTTTTATAATTGACATCGCTGTGCCAAGAAACATAGACCCTGAGATAAATAACATAGACAATGTCTATCTTTATGATGTTGATGACCTGCATGGTATTGTTGATACGAACAGGCTTGAACGGCAGAAAGAGGCTGAAAAGGCAGAAGAAATAATAGCAGAGGAGATAGAGACCTTCCAGAAATGGCTGTCTTCGCTTGATTCCGTCCCGACCATTGTCGCCCTGCGCGACAGGGCTGATGCAATAAAAAAAGAAGAGATCGAAAAACTCCTTAACAAACTGCCTGCGCTCGGAGAAAAAGAAAGAGATGCCATTGAATGCATGGCATCCACGATTATCAACAAACTCACCCATCCGCCGACCACAGCATTAAAAGAAGGCCCTGAAGACAGAGACATCCTCATCGCAGCAATAAGAAAACTTTACGGATTGGATGAGAAAGAAGGGTAGAGGACAATAGTTTTTATCTCTTCCTGACTCAGGTTCTTAGCCCTGTAAACCGCAACTGCATCTTTAGCAGGCGGACCGTATTTGTCCCAGAGCCGATGTCTTCGCACCATGCTCAGCGCCTCAACAACTACTGCTGTCTTAAGCGTTCCCTCTTCTATGACGATGCCTACATGATTTACCTTTGTCCTGCTCTCGCCTATGGAACGGGTGAAGAAACGGATCGCCTTGCTTATAAAGCCCTTCCCTCTCGTAAGAAACACATCTCCGGGTTTAAGAATAATATCCATTGGACTTCTAAAAATCAGGTTCAGGCAAATGGACTATCCATTTCTGCTTGGCGGTAAGGATTTTTGGGCTGTGGCTATACAAACTGAAGTTTCTTCTCCATTGGTGCTGCTGACTCATATCTTATAAACTTCGCTGCGATGCCTTACAGCATAAATAGTAATAATCTGAGGTGAATGGTTAAAAGAATATATTACTCGCCAGTCGCCGACTCTGAGCTTATATTTGCCTTTAAATTTGCCCTTCAGCGGAGCGGGAATAATGGATTCTATATTTTTAGAAAGCCAATCTATTTTATCTACAACATGGCGGGCGATAATTTTATCAAGGAGCGCAAAATCTCTCTCGGCCTGAAGCGTGAACTCAATCGAATATATCATCAATTCAGCCCAAGTTTTTTCTTCACGTCATCAAATGCTACCCGTTCTTTAGATGCAATAGAAACTTCAAGCGCTTGAACAAAATCCTCTCTTAACTCAAGCCCAAAGTCCGGGTCAATGAGTTCTCTGAATTTTTCTTCAATGGTTTTGCCTATCAATTCTTTAAGCTCATCCGTACTTAAATCAGCTACTTTCATTGTTGCACCTCCTTTAGGTATTTTACTCTTCCCTCTCCACAATCTCAATCTCCCGCATTAAATCATCTAAAATGTAACCGGGAAGGTACTGGTTAAATCATCTAAAAT
>JASEHP010000065.1 GCA_030018605.1 Thermodesulfovibrionales bacterium | reverse complement strand
TTTTAGATGATTTAACCAGTACCTTCCCGGTTACATTTTAGATGATTTAATGCGAGTGGTGCAATTACTTATGGAACTGGTGGTATAATAATATGCCAATTTAGCGTATTATTTATGGTAAAATATCACGTTTTTATTAAGCGTTAAAAGCATTTATTTCTTGAAAAAAAGAGGGGGAAGATGGCAAAGGTTCCTGTAAGCATTGAAGAAGAAATGAAAGTGTCTTACCTTGATTACGCCATGAGCGTAATAATCGGTAGGGCGCTTCCTGAGGTAAGAGACGGGCTTAAGCCTGTGCAGAGAAGAATACTTTATGCGATGTTCAGGGAGGGTCTCCTTCCGGGCAAGAAGTATTCAAAGTGCGCCGGTGTTGTCGGAGAGGTTTTAAAGAAATATCATCCGCACGGCGACACCGCTGTCTATGACGCGCTTGTGAGGCTTGCGCAGGATTTCAACATGAGATATCCCCTGATAGACGGACAGGGCAACTTCGGCTCAATTGACGGAGACCCTCCTGCCGCATACCGTTACACAGAGGCAAGGCTTGCAAAACTCTCGGAAGAAATCCTTGCTGATATAGATAAGGAGACGGTTGATTTTCAATCTAATTTTGATGAGACCACGGAAGAGCCATTGGTCCTTCCGTCAAGAGTGCCGAATCTTATAGTAAACGGCTCCTCAGGCATTGCCGTCGGCATGGCAACAAATATACCGCCGCATAATCTCGGCGAGGTAATTGATGGACTTATTATGCTCCTTGATAATCCCGAAGCAACTGTCAATGACCTGATGAATGCGGTAAAAGGCCCTGATTTTCCTACAGGCGGCTTGATTCATGGGATGCAGGGAATTGTTGATGCATACACCACAGGCAGGGGGCTTATTAAGGTCAGGGCCAAGGCGAAGATTGAGCAGGAATACAGGGGCGGAGAAAATATCATAATCACGGAGCTTCCGTATCAGGTTAATAAAGCGAGGCTGATAGAAAAGATTGCCGGGCTTGTAAGAGAGAAAAAAATAGAAGGCATATCCGAGATACGGGATGAATCCGACAGGGAAGGCATAAGGGTTGTCCTTGATCTTAAACGGGGTGAGATGGCAGAGGTAGTCCTGAACAATCTTTACAAACACACTCAGATGGAATCCACATTCGGCATTATAATGCTGGCCCTTGTAAGCGGTCAGCCTCAGGTCCTGCCTCTGAAAAAGATATTAAGCCATTTCATACAGCACAGGCGGGATGTTGTCATAAGAAGGACGAGGTTTGAACTCAGAAAGGCGGAGGAAAGGGCGCATATTCTGGAGGGGCTCAAGGTTGCGCTGGACCATCTTGATGCAATTATCGCATTGATAAGAAAGTCAAAGACCCCTGAAGAGGCAAAACAGGGGCTTATGAATAATTATCCTCTGTCTGAGCTTCAGGCACAGGCAATACTTGACATGAAATTGCAGAGGCTCACAGGCCTTGAGCGCGAAAAGATAATAAAGGAATACACAGAGACATTAAAAGAGATTGAGAGACTGAAGGCAATACTCAGAAGCGATGCGCTTGTATCAAAGATAATCAAAGATGAGCTTAATGAGATAAAAAACCAGTATGCCGACGAAAGGAGGACGGAGATCTCAGCGGAATTGAAAGAGATTACGATTGAAGACCTGATAACTGAAGAAGACATGGTTATCACCATCTCTCATCAGGGTTACATCAAGAGAAATCCATTGTCTGCATACAGGAGCCAGCGCAGGGGCGGAAAGGGGCTTATCGGAATGGAAACAAAAGAGGAAGATTTTGTTGAACAGCTCTTTATAGGTTCAACTCATGACTACATGCTTTTCTTTTCCAATCGCGGAAGGCTCTACTGGCTAAAGACGTATCAGATTCCTGAGGCAGGGCGCGCTGCAAAAGGAAAGGCGCTTATCAATCTTCTTCATCTGTCAGAGGGAGAAAGAATTGCAACGGCGCTTCCTGTGAGGGATTTTAAAGAGGGATTTCTTGTTATGTTCACAAAGAACGGGACAGTAAAAAAGACCGCGCTTGTAGAATACAGCAACCCGAGAGGCAAGGGCATAATAGCAGTTACGATTGAAGAGGGAGATGAACTTATCGCGGTAAAAAAGACAGACGGCAAGAGCGACCTCATTATCGGCACAAAGAGCGGTCTTTCAATCCGGTTTAATGAAGAGGATGTCCGTGAGATGGGGCGGACTGCAAAGGGAGTTATAGGAATACGTCTTGCAAAAGGAGATGAGGTTGTTTCAGCGGAAGTCGCCGAGGAAAGAACAGCGCTGCTGACAGTCACGGAAAAGGGACTCGGCAAGCGGACAAGGATAGAGGATTACCGTGTACAGGGCAGAGGCGGTAAGGGAGTAATATCTATAAAGGTTATAGAGAAAGGCGGTAAGGCTGTTGGTCTTATACAGGTGCGAGACGAAGATGAGATAGTCATGATTACGAATTCAGGAAAGATTATAAGGACTACCGCAAACAACATATCCATGCTCGGGAGAAATACACAGGGAGTAAAGCTCATGGATGTTGACGCTGAAGATAAAATCGTAAGCATAAGCAAAGTGGTTGAAAAGGACTAACTCACTTGCAGAAAAACGCAGGTAGCATAGCAAAGTTTTCGCTTTACTCCTTGGCTTTTGTTCTTGTCGTACTGCTTTTTGCATATGCCACATTTAAGCTGCTGAGTTTCAGCAGGACTGTGGATGTCCCGGAACTTTCAGGGAAAAGCATTGTTGAGGCTAATGAGCTTCTGAGCCAGAAGGGGCTTAATCTGAAAGTAGAAGGCGAAGATTACGATTCGGATGTTCCGGCAGGGCATATAATCAGGCAGGACCTGCCTTCCGGAATCAGGATTAAGGAACAACGCAGCATCAGAGTATTTGTGAGCAAAGGCCCGAGAGTCCAGTCTCTTCCCCCGGTAGTCGGAGAATCTCTGGACAAGGCAGAGTCCTTACTTTTGCAGAACGGCTTGAAAGCAGCTAAGGTTATCCGTGTGCATTCAAATTCTGCGGAGAAAGGCAGGGTTATAGCTCAGAAACCGATGCCGGGCGAAAAAATTACAGAGAGGATTACGCTTATCGTCAGTTCAGGGCGTTATGAAACGATTTATTATTGCCCCGATTTTCAGGGTATGATAAGGCAGGAGGCTGTGCAGCTTGCTGAAAAGCTGGGATTAAAAGCCGGTATCACAGACATGGGAGAAATCGTAAAATCACAGAAACCCAGGCCCGGAAGCCAGATAAAGACAGGGGATACGGTTTATCTGCAAACAGAAGGGAAATGAGGAAGATAATATGATTAAGATTGCGCCGTCAATACTTTCTGCGGATTTTTTGAGACTTGGCGAAGAGATAAAGGCAGCCGAAGCAGCGGGCGTAGATTTGTTCCATATTGATATAATGGACGGCCATTTCGTGCCGAACATAACCATCGGGCCTTCCATCGTGGAAGCGATTAAAAAAATAACATCTGTTCCCCTTGATGTGCATCTGATGATAGAAGAGCCAGACAAATACCTGAACGATTTTATAAAGGCAGGCGCGGATTACCTGACAGTGCATTTTGAGACTGCAAGACATCTGCACCGCATTGTGAATAAGATAAAAGAAAACAAGGTAAAGGCAGGGGTATCGCTTAACCCTGCAACTCCGCTCGGCAGTATTGATGACATTATTCAGGATGTGGATTTTGTTCTCCTGATGTCCGTTAATCCGGGCTTTGGAGGGCAGAGCTTTATTCCGCAGGTCGTAGACAAGATAAAGGCATTAAAGAAAATGATTTCGGACAGGCGGCTTAAAACTCTGATTGAGGTTGATGGCGGCGTGAAGCCGGATAATGCGAAGATGGTTGCCGATGCAGGAGCTGATATACTTGTCATGGGCTCGGCATTCTTTAGTTCAGGGGATTATGTCTCCCTTATGAAGAAATTGCGGGGATTACTTTCTTAAATAAAAAATCAAAATGCAAAATTAAAAATTTATGACGGCAGACAGTTTTTTTCGTAGAGCAGAGAGATTTAAAAACAGGGCGCAATACAAAGATGCGCTTCTGCTTTTCAGAAGCGCAAAGAAGGCATACGAAAAAGACAGGGTTATTGAAGGCAGGCTCCGCTGTCTTATGTCTATCGGAGATGTCTATCGCATGACAGGAAAGTTTGAACTTTCAGGCAGGAATTATTCCGAGGCAATAAAAATCAGCAGGGCATTGAAGAACAGGACAACAGAGGCTGATGCAATGGTCGGATTCGGCCTTTCAATACGGGGGCTTGGCAGATGGAAAGAGGCTCTCAAGATGTTTTCACGCGCTGAGAAGGTTTATAGAGAAAGAAAAGACGCCGAAGGCATCGCATTTGTGCTCTGGGCCAAGGCAGGGGCTTTTCGTATTAAGGGGGATGTAGCAGCTTCTCTTAAATCATTTAAGGAGTCACTTAGTCTATTTAAGACACTTGGAGACAAGCACGGGACGGGCTATAACCTGTGCGGGCTTGGAGGCGCAAGCAGGGTGGCAGGGTTGTTCAGTGATTCCTTTAAATACTACACTGCTGCCAATAAATTATTTTCTGAATTAAAAGATACATTTGGAATTGCATATTCCCACTGCGGCATCGGGAATGCCCTGAGAATGCAGGGTGATTACTCAGGCGCTCTTCTTCATTTCAGAAAGGCAACAACTCTTTACAGGGAGATAGGCGATATTGTAAGTTTCTCATATACTCTCTGGGGCATTGGCAAGACATATACCATGCTTGGCAGGCTTGATAAGGCAATGGATTATTTCAGGCAATCCTACGGATTTTTCAGGAAGACAAAAGATCCAAGGGGGATTATATACTGCAAACTCGGCATGGGCGAGATAGAATTTTTAAGAGGCAGGATTTCTTCTGCGCTGGTGAATCTGAATGCTGCGTTTAGAGATTCTCTTTCCAATGGATTTTCTGTCGAGAACTGCCATGCTGATGCATTGTTATCGGTTGTAAATAAAAAAAATGGAAAGAATGGAAATAGGTGTTATAATAAACTCGGATTGAAACTCAAGTTTGCGGGGATTCCGTTTAATATTCCATGAATGAGTGTCAGTGGTTAGTGTCTGTGTTAGTAACCGACACAGTTCACCGACACAGTTCACCGACACTGAATACTGACAAGTGGGGTTAATGTGAGGGTTCTGAATCTTCCTAATGCGCTTACAATAGCAAGAATAGTAATAATCCCTATTTTTACAATAGCAGTAATATATAAAAGATATGATTATGCACTTTACATGTTTATTGTCGCCGCACTGACAGATACCCTTGACGGATTTATTGCAAGGCTTACCAATCAAAAGACGGAACTCGGAACATTTCTTGACCCCCTTGCGGACAAATTTCTTCTTGTTACGTCATTTGTCATTTTTTCGCTAAACGATTTGGTGCCTAAGTGGCTTGCAATAACCGTGATAAGCAGGGATGTTATTGTAATAACGGGATGGGTGCTTGTTTATCTGATAACGCATACATCAAACGTAAAACCGACAGCCACGGGCAAGGCTGCCATAGCCATGCAGTTGATGCTTCTATGTTATGTGCTTCTTGATATAAACGTAGGCTTCCTCCCCGACATCCAGGATGTGCTTATATGGCTGACAGCAGCGCTGACAATTATTTCGGGCCTGCACTATATATACAGAGGGTTCAAATTGACATATGAAGAATAAATACGGAGTTGAAATAGAGACAATTACGCAGGGAAGCACTGCGGAAAAAGAGAGGCTTCTGCCCGGAGATTTGCTCCTTTTCATAAACGGCCGCAGGCTTCACGACGGCATAGACTTTATGTTTTACAGGAATGAACCTGAACTAAATATCGTTGCCATGAGAAAAGGCAAAAGAGTCTCTTTAAAGGTTGCGCCAAAAGAAACAGGAGATGTCGGAGTCACACTGAAACCTTTCAAGATAAAGAGATGCATTAATAACTGCGTATTCTGTTTTGTGTCCCAGCTTCCCAAAGGATTAAGAAAATCTCTTTATATAAAAGATGAAGACTACAGAATGTCTTTCCTCTACGGCAATTATGTCACCCTCACAAATCTTAGCGCTCATGACAAGAAGAGGATTGCACAGCAGCGTCTGAGCCCGCTTTATATCTCCGTGCACTCAACCAATAAAGTCATCCGCAATACGCTGCTTGGAAATCCTAAGGCCGGAGATGTCCTGAAGGAATTGAAGTTCCTAAAAGAAAATAAAATTAGGATGCATGTTCAGATTGTGCTGTGTCCTGGATACAACGATGACAAGGAGCTTCAGAGAACAATAAGGGACCTTTATGGGTTCTATTATCCCTACGTATCTTCCATTGCTGTCGTTCCGGTTGGCATTACAATGCACAGGAGGCAGGCAATAAAGCCTGTTGAAAAAGAGGATGCATTGAAGGCGCTCGATATAATTGACTCTTTTCAGAAACGGTTCAGGAAGAAACACGGGGTCTCTGTTGTTTATGGAGCAGACGAGTTGTACATAAAAGGAGGGGTAAATTTTCCGGCATTGAGCGAATACGGAGAACTACCCCAGATAGAGAATGGCGTTGGCATGGTACAGTTGTTTATGTCGCAGTCAAGGAAGATAGGCCATTCCGCCTCAGGCGGATCATCCTTAAGCCATCAGATCAAGAAAAAGAAGGTCTTGACTTTTACCGGCATTTCGTTTTATCCGTATCTTAAGAAAATCACAGACAAGCTGCTTGAGAAAGAAGGCATAAACATAAATGTTATCCCTGTGGAAAATACTTTTTTCGGCAAGGCAATAACAGTTACAGGGCTTTTGACGGGAAGAGACGTGATAAGGGAATTGTTGGATAAGACTGATGGTCATGAATGTCTGTTTATCCCTGATGTTGTCTTTAGAGACGGAGAAGACGTTTTTCTGGACGATATCTCAAGAAAAGATGTTGAAGACGCCCTTGGCATAAAAGTGAAGGTAATTGAATCTACGCCTGAGGGCATAATGAAGGGGATGGAGGGAATCAATTGAAAAATAAAAAAACATTAAAGGGTCAAAGTATCAGAGCGTCAAAGTGTCAATATATAAGCGGAAAGACAAAGGTGCTTGGTCTGCTTGGCTGGCCTGTTGAGCATAGCCTGTCGCCTGCAATGCACAATGCAGC
Source organism: Thermodesulfovibrionales bacterium (assembly GCA_030018605.1). Lineage (GTDB taxonomy): Bacteria > Nitrospirota > Thermodesulfovibrionia > Thermodesulfovibrionales > UBA1546 > UBA1546. The sequence continues at coordinate 784 of JASEHP010000065.1, read as the reverse complement.
TTTTAAGCATCTCGGACTTGACTGTTGTTATCTGACATTCCCTGTTAAGCCGGGATTTTTGAAGGATGCGGTAAAGGCAGTAAGAGCACTTGATCTCGCGGGGGTAAATGTGACGATGCCCCATAAAGAGAATGTCATCCCCCTGCTTGACAAGGTAGATGCTGACGCATCTTTCATAGGCGCCGTTAATACAATAGTGAATCAGGGCGATAAACTTATTGGGTATAACACTGACGGCAGAGGCTTTATGAAGTTATTATCCGAGGCTTGCATATCTGTAAAAAATAAGAACGTTCTTATAGTAGGCGCGGGCGGGGCGTCGCGGGCAATAGGATATTATCTTTGCCAGAGCGCATCTAAATTATTCTTGTATGACATAGACAGAAAGAAGGCAGGGAAACTCATCAGGGATTTGAAAAAAATAAACAATAACGTATTCTCAGCAGGGAACATAAATAACATGGACAAATATGATGTAATCATAAACGCAACTCCTCTCGGGTTGAGAAAGAACGACCCTGTTCCTGTGAATATTGGTCTGCTTAAATCAGGGCATGTTGTATGCGATTTGATTTATAAAAACACTCCTTTGCTTCAAAAAGCCTCAAGAAAAGGATGCAAAACTCTTAACGGCCTCGGCATGCTTTTATGGCAGGGCGCATTTGCATTTGAATTATGGACAGGCAAAAAACCGCCTGTTGAGGTAATGCGAAAAGCGCTGGTTGAGAATGGTAGCGTAAAATCTTCTGTGTAAAATCTTGCGGTAAAAAAGATAAGGGTGTAT
>JASEHP010000064.1 GCA_030018605.1 Thermodesulfovibrionales bacterium | reverse complement strand
AACCCTTGAGAATAAAGCCCTGATGAGATTTTACAGAAAAGACTTGACAATGCCCAATATCACTTCTCCTTCTTTTCTTCTATGCCGATTAAATCTTTAACAATAAAAGGAGGCCTTCTCCTTGATTCATCAAAGTTTCGCCAGAGGTATTCTCCTAATACTCCAAGCAATATCATTTGGACTCCTGATACTAAAAGAAGAACAACCATCAGAGATGTCCAGCCCTCTATAGTTTTAGAATAAAACAGCCGCGCAGCAATGACAATTAATGCATATATAAAACCAGTAAAAGCTATTGTTATTCCCAAAAAGGACATAACTCTCAAGGGGTAATAAGAAAATGATACAAATGTATCTATAAAAAGCTTAATTTTCTTGCCTAATGTCCATTTTGAAGCTCCTTTGTACCTTGCCTCCTTTTTGTAATAAACCACCTTCTGACTGAATCCGCTCCATAGTATAAGACCGAATATAGATGTATTTTTTTCTCCCATTGAGATAACAGCGTTCACTACCTTCCTGTCAATGAGAAATACATCAGTTCCGCTTTCAGGCATATTCTTAAGCGCAAACTTTCTTACAAGTCTGTAATATAATCTTTGAAAAAATTGTCCCGAATCTTTCTTCCATTCTCTTACGCCGATTACAACCTCATATCCACTCCGCCATTCGTTTATCAATCGGTGAATAAGTTCGGGAGGATCCTGCAGATCAGCGGAAATAAAAGTGCATACATCTCCATTTGAATACATAAGTCCGGCAAGGCAGGCTGAGTGACTGCCGAAATTTCTTGATAGACTCAATGCTTTTATACGACTATCTTTCGTTGAAAGCTCTCTTATAATACGGAGAGAACCATCTGAAGAACCGTCATCAATGAAAATAAACTCAAAATCATACGCAAATTGAACTGCAACTTCATCCAATTTCTGATAAAGAATAGGAAGATTTTCCTCTTCATTATATATCGGGATAATTACTGATATTAAAGTCATAATAAAATTAATTTGTTTATTATAAGATTTGTTTTTCGTTTTTCCATTTTTCTATTTCACTTTCAATATTCCGTATAATCCTACATGGGACGCCTGCTACAAGGGAATATGGCGGTATTACAGTTCCTTCCGTAATCACGGTCCCTGCCGCAATAACACTATGATGACCTATATGAACACCCATTAGTATAGTTGAATGCTCACCAATAAAAACATAGTCTTCTACGACAGTCTCAGATTTTTCAACTTCGTTGTATTCTCTTTCTGTCACGCAACGTTTAATAGTCGAATGAGTGATTATATGGACGCCGCAGCTTATATTACAGCCTTTGCCTATTTTTAAACCGCCTATGCCGTCAATAACAGTAAACGCTCCAATCCATGTCCCTTCGCCGATTTCTGGATTGTTTATTATCCATGCATGAGGATTAAATTTATTAGATGGGATTCCATGCTCATCAAATGTCATTGCCGTAACTCCCTCATACATTGGATAACATATGCTTGTTCTTCTATGGTCATTGCTGGATATAAAGGAAGCAGGATTGTATTTTTTGTAACCTGCTCAGTTTCGGGCAAAGGAACATAGCATTTCTTATAGCACTCCTCCATATGAATTGCCATAATTCCCCTTCTTGCAGCTATGCCTTTGTCGAGCAGTTTCTGCATTAATTCATCACGTGATACAGGCGTTGAATCAAGCAGTTCGATCCAGTAAGACTGATAATTATGGAAGGCGCAGTCAGGGATTTCAGGGACTCTTATAGATTTGATATTTTTTAATTCCCTGTTATAAACCTCTGCAATCTGTCTTCTTCTTTCTATAATAAACGGTAATCTCTTAAGCTGTTCTATGCCGATTGCTGCCTGTATATCAGTCATTCTGTAGTTGTATCCGATTTCAACGTATTTTTCTATAACAACTTTTCTTGACTTATGCCGTTCAACATCCGGCACAGACATCCCGTGATGCCGGAATCTTCTAAGCCTTTCTGCAATTTCAGGATTGTCGGTTGTTATCATCCCCCCTTCCCCTGTAGTAATTACCTTTCTCGGATGAAAGCTGAAACATGCAATGTTGCCATGTCCTCCTATTTTTTTGCCCCTATATTCAGACCCGATAGCGCATGCTGCATCCTCTATAAGCACAAGATTGCGCTTTTTACACAAGTCCATAATCGGATCAAGGTCAACAGGAAGTCCCATCTGATGCACAGGCATAACAGCCTTTGTCTTGGGAGTAATAACCTTTTCTATTGTTTCCACTGTGACATTACATGTCTCATGGTCTATATCTGCAAAAACAGGTCGTGCGCTTGCATAAACGACTGAATTAGCAGTTGCGATAAATGAGAGTGAAGGGACTATTACTTCATCTCCTGAGCCAATGCCTGATACAACAAGAGCGGCGTGAAGGGCCGTAGTGCATGATGTTGTTGCAACGGCATATTTAGCACCCACATACTCTGCAAGCCTCTCCTCAAACTCTTTTACCCTTGGACCCTGGGAAACCCAGCCCGAACGGATAGCTTCAACTGCTGCGGTCTCTTCTTCAATGCCTAAATAGGGTTTGGTTATCGGGATATTCAATTCTTTAGCTCCCAGTTAAATACAATATCTTCTTTCATCAAATTTGCCATATTATATCCCTGAGATGTGAACCAGCTTATAAACATATCAAGCCCTTTATCAATCCCTATTTCTGCCCTGAATCCAAAAAGCCTTTCTGCCTTCTTAACTCCTGCAAAATGCCTCTTAACATCGCCCGGCCTTTCTTTTTCAAAAACCGGTTTTATGTGAGGCTTACCGAGTTTTTTGTAAATCTTTTCAGCAAGTTCTTTGATGCTGACCTCTTCGCCGCGAGCAATATTAACGGTCTGTCCTGTCATCTCGTCACATCCGGACGCCTTGATAATCCCTTTTACCGCATCAGCAACATAGGTAAAATCCCTTGTCTGCAACCCATCCCCAAAAATAACAGGGGGCTTATCATTAAGCGCCCTAAGAACAAATTTAGGGATTACTTCTCCGTATGCGCCTTCAAAGTGTTCCCTCTGCCCGTAAGTATTGAATGGAATGACAACCATTGATTTCATGCCGTATGTCCTGTGATATGCGAGCGTGTATTTCTCTCCTGCAAGCTTGCTTGCGCCATATACAGTTGTGGGCTCGCGTGGATGGGATTCATCCATCGGTACAGTAACGGCGGTACCGTAAACCTCCGATGAAGAAACATATACAAATCGTTTCACGGAGCTTTCAAGGGCGGCCATGCAGAGATTCAGGGTTCCCGTGGCATTGACCTCATGATTTATTTCAGGGTCGTTGATGGAAACTCTGAGGCATTGAACAGCAAGATGATAGATAACGTCTATGCCTTTTGTAATGCTAAACAAAAGGTTTTTATCTCTTACATCTCCTCTTATAATTTCAACGTTGCCTTTTCCTGCATGATGGGCTATATTCTCCCTTTTCCCGGATGAAAAATTATCGAGGATTACAACATGGTTGTCTATGATAAGCTCATCCACAAGATTACTGCCGATGAAACCTGCCCCTCCTGTAATAAGTATTTTCATGCCCTTAATCTTCATATTCTAACTTCTGAAAAAATCCTTAATCTTTTCCGAGATATAGACCTGATCTTCCTCTTTAAGTTCAGGATACATAGGCAATGACAATATCTCGCTGCAAGCCTTTTCTGTTTCAGGGAAATCACCTTTCTTGTATCCCAAAATAGAGACCGCATCCTGAAGATGAGATGGATTTCTATAATGAATGCCCGTTCCTATGCCATTTTTTGAAAGATATTTCTGCAGTTCATCTCTTCTTTGACTTCGGACTACATATAAATGATAAACATGCATCCGGTTTTTTGCCTCAAGAGGAAGCTCAAGAGGGGTATCTTTCAAAAGTGAATTATATATCGCTGCCCTTTCTCTTCTTTTACTGTTGTATTCATCGAGATATTTCAGCCTTATTCTCAAAATTGCAGCTTGTATCTCATCCAGCCTGCCGTTATACCCTATAACAGCATGTTCGTATTTTGATTTATGTCCGTGATTCCTGTATAAACGTATGAACTCTGCTGTTTTTTCATTATTAGTTATGACAATGCCGCCTTCGCCGTATGTCCCAAGATTTTTTGTAAAATAAAAACTGAAACAGCCGGCGTCTCCCAGTGTCCCTGCTTTAATGCCTTTATAAAGCGCTCCATGAGCCTGACATGCGTCTTCTATTATGGGAATCCCGTATTGTTTTGAGATTTCCAATATCGGGTCTATTTCCGCTGTCTGACCGTACATATGGACAGGGATTATTGCCTTTGTCTTTTTCGTTATCTGTTTCCCTATTTCCTGTGAATTTATGTTATATGTTGCAGGGTCAATATCTATAAATACAGGCGTTGCGCCGATACAAGCAATTGCCTCAATAGTTGCAAAAAATGTATGCGGCGTCGTAATGACCTCATCTCCTTCTTTTATTCCGCAGGCCAAAAGAGCAAATTGAATAGCTTCAGTCCCTGAACCTACGCCTATTGCAAATCTTGCGCCGCAAAAGGAAGCAAATTCCTTTTCGAATGCCTGACAATTCGGGCCTATATACAGGTTCATCCCATCTAAAACATCGCCGATAGCCTTCATCACTTCATCTTTTATTGGTTTAAACCCTGCCTTGAGATCAACAAAAGGTATTTCTTTCATCTGCCTTCCTTTTCCTGATACGGCGGCCACACATATGGCTTCTCATAAAAACCTTTGGGGCATGTCAACTGGTGGATTTTTTTAATAACTTTTGCAGGGGTTCCCGCAACAACACTGTCAGGGGGAACATCCTTTGTTACAACAGAACCCGCGCCTATAAGACTGTTCCTGCCGATTTTGATGCCCGGGAGTATTGTGGAGTTAGCTCCGATCCTGACATAATCTTCAACTACAGCGCCACCCTTGCATTCTTTGTAATGTGGACATCCCATCGGGTGCGGATCATCAGTGAACACAACATTCTGCCCGACAAATACATATCTGCCGATTGTAACCATTTCCATAAAGCAATTACTGTGGATCCTGCTAAAATCACCTATCTTATTGCCGAATTCGAGGACAGAGTTGGTTCCTATACTTACGTTATTGCCTATTTTGTTGTCTTCCCTGATTGATACTCCCTGACCGGTCTGAAAATAATCCCCGATTTCACTTCCGGCATAAATAGTGGAAAATGGCCTTATCTGCCCTTTACTGCCGATCTTTAATATCAGATCTCCCGGATTCGCCCCGCGGGGAGGCTTGCCGATAATGGACGGCGGCTCTATCAATGTCCCTTCACCGACAATAACGTTTGGATAGATGACATTATTCATATGTTTACTTTAACGCCGCCTTTTTTCAGTGACCTACTTGCAGCTTCAAGAATTCTAACTACTCTTAGCCCTGCCTCTCCGTCAGTTATAGGTTTTTTCTTGTTTCTTATGCAGTCAGCAAAATGTTCGATTTCCACCTTTAATGCCTCTATATTTGTAATTGCAGGCGCATACATATCTCCTATCCTGTATTGCACCATGCTCTGATAAACGGATTTCTCATTAGTCTTTGAAAGCGTAATCCCCTTATCATAAATCTTTATCTTCTCAGCCGGGTCAAGATCGTCAAATACAACCATCTTTCTGCTTCCGCCGATTATGACCTTCCTTATCTTAACAGGCGACATCCAGTTAACGTGAAAGTGGGCTATGATATTATCCCTGAATTTGACTGTAACATATGCGACATCCTCCCCCCCCCCTGGTGTGTGGCTTGCGCCTGTTGCAACAACGCTCACAGGTTTTTCTCCAATAATGAAATCCATTATCGAAAGGTCATGAGGGGCAAGGTCCCAGATTACATTTACATCATGCTGAAAGAGTCCCAGATTAACCCTGACAGAATCAAAATAATACACATCTCCAAGTTCGCCGGCAGAAATAAGCTCCTTTATTCTTCTTATGGAGCCTGTATATATGAATGTATGGTCAACAAGAAGGGTTAAGCCTTTTTTATATGCAAGATTAACAAGAGTTTCCGCCTCTCTGACAGTTGAAGTAAAGGGCTTTTCAACAAGCACATGTTTGCCTGCTTCAAGAGATTCTTTTACAAGTTTATAATGCGTGAAAACCGGCGTGGCCACTGCTACTGCATGAATATCTTTATCCTTCAATAAACTCTTATAATCAGTTGCTACATTAATGGACGGATGCCTCAGTTTAATGCGCTCAAGCTTGTCGCGGCTTAAGTCGCAGGCAAATTTTATATCAGTGTTGTAATTATCGTTGAAATTTCTGATGAGATTTGGCCCCCAGTAGCCGCAGCCTATAACGCCTACCTTTATATCTTTCATGCCTTTTTCTTTAACTCCTTATTTAATATCAAGCCCATTGTAACATCTGCATATTTTACATTAAAGCCCATCTTATTATAAAAACTCATTGCTGTTATATTGTTTATTTGTGTTCTGACCGTGACTGTCTTTATCTTAACTTCATTGAACCATTTAAATGCCCTGCTCATAAGACTGTTTCCTATCCCTTTACCTTGTGCTTTGGGAACCACACCCACAAGCGGTATATCCCCTTTATTTTTTGAAAGAATTTTACAGGTGATAAAACCACAGTCTTCCACAAAAAAAGTCTTTACTGTTTTATCTTTCACAGAATTTTCAATCCAAGCTTGATAAACCTTATCTGCCTGTGTTTTTATGAAGAACGGATCGTTATAAAAACGGCTGTCCTTGAAAAGACCTTCTAACATTGATTTAAGCATTGGAATATCTTTTATTGTCGCTTCTCTGGCTGTGAACTGTGAGCTGCGAACTGTGAACTGTGAACTTAATTCTGTCTCCCATACAACGCCTATGTCAGTCATATAGAATCCGTACTTTTCAAGAATCTGAATATCTGACATCTTCTTTAAGACTATCCGACAGGTAAGATATTTATATCTATCTTTATAGGACTGGCTTATGAGCTTCTTAATTTCATCTTCTGAGGGGACATTAGTTAATTTCCCGATCTTTTTTCTAAAAAACTCCGTGTCCCACTTAAGCTCGACAATCAAAAAACATGCTCCCTTAATACATAGATAGGCCTTGCCTGAACTTCCTGATAAACCCTTCCGAGATATTCACCGATAATTCCAAGGATCAGAAGCTGAATTCCACCGACAAAAAGGACTGCTACAATTATAGAAGCATATCCAAGCACCGGTATGCCGAGGAATATCTTTTTGTATATGAAATAAAAACCGTAAAACATTCCAACACCTGCGCTCAACAAGCCAAGATATGTGGCAACCCTTAAAGGCAGTGTAGAAAATGAGGTAATGGCATTAAAGGCAAGCCTAAAAAGTTTAACAGCATTGTATTTACTCACGCCACGCTTGCGCGCTGCGTGCTCAACTTCCTGAACTGCTGTTTTGAATCCTGTCCAGGCCATCATCCCATGAATAAATCTTGAACGCTCCCTCATGCTGTTAAGGGCATCAAGTATCTTCCTGTCAAATATCCTCAAAAGCGTCTGGTTTCTCGGAATGTTTATGCCGGAAAAGCTGTTGATAAACCGCCAGAATACAAAAGAAGCAAATCGCTTTAATATTGAATCCTTTTTTTCTTTTCTTATCCCGTAAACAAGTTCATAGCCCTCCTTCAACTTCCTGCATAGCTTCGGGATTTCCTCTGGAGGATCCTGAAGGTCTCCGTCCATCAATATGATTGCTTTGCCTTTTGCGTGGTCAAGCCCTGCTGTTATTGCTATATGATGTCCAAAGTTCCTTGAAAAGCTGAGACCTTTAACGCCTGCATCTCTCTCATGCAAATCCTTTATAATCTGCCAGCTTCTGTCTGAGCTTCCGTCATCAACAAAAATAATTTCGTATGTTCCAAGCTTCTCCATAACTGTCCCCAAACGTCTGTGAAGTTCAGAGACATTCTCTTCTTCGTTGTAAACAGGAATAATTATGGAAAATTCAATCATATCCTGCATTGCCTGATGGCTTTAATCGTCAATATCCGCTGCCTTTTAAATATCCAATATAGGATTCCCACGTCTATTATTATCCTTCAATGGCGCTTAATGTCAAGGTTGCCATCAAAATCTGAAACCAATTTGCCCCCTTCT
>JASEHP010000063.1 GCA_030018605.1 Thermodesulfovibrionales bacterium | reverse complement strand
AAACCCTTGAGAATAAAGCCCTGATGAGATTTTACAGAAAAGACTTGACAATGCCGGTGGGACTAACTTTAAACTCAAAATAGTTGTTCCGAAAATGTCGAGCAGGACAGGAGAAATGGGGTAAATAAGCCGCAGACATTAATTATACATAGACAGGTAGACAGACAGATAGACAGACAGACAGACAGATTTAACACCTTAATTAGGGAAAAATTAAAATAGAAATAGAGAGGGCGTGTGGAAATTACGCCTTTTTTGTTTTGTCCAAGGAGGAGTGGCTATGACAAGGAAAGGCATTGTTGGGGTATTTTTAGCTTTGTTGTTAGTACTGCCGTGTAATCTACTCGCAGCCGATCTGTCGGCAAAGGAGTCAGGCAGCGGATCTGCAGACAAGCCGTCAAGCGGCATCGTAAAAGGCGCAAATGCACTCATTAACAGCCTTAAAAAACCGGATGACGCGCCGGAATGGCTGAAGAGGACAACTATTAAGTTTCAAATTCAAGATGATTATAAGCCGGCATATGAATTGGAGACGGTACAACCCATATTTCAGACCTACGATAGAGACATGTTTTTTATGCAGTTAAATGCGAGGTCGAGAAGCAATGACCAGACATATAACATAGGTATTGGTTACAGGAACATCGTTGCTGACTGGCTGTTGCTCGGCATCAACTCCTTTTACGACTATACGACTGCTTATGACCATCAGAGATATGGGTTTGGTTTTGAGGCATTGGGAAAGAAGTACGAGGCAAGGGCAAATACATATTTCAGAGCTTCAAACACAAAGGAAATAAGCACAGGCATTTATCAAAGGGTAATGAACGGCTATGATGTGGAAATCGGCGGTTCTGTAATACCTGTAAAAGCGCTGGAAGACCTGAAGATTTATGCAGGGTATCAATGGTTTGACGCAAAATATACGACTGACCTCAAGACATATCAGTTGAGGGTAACATCTCCTATTACCCGATATACAGGCATAGAGTTGAAGGCTATGAAGGACGAAAATAAGGTAGAGAGATATTACGCCCAGCTTACTATCGGGCTTGATATGCCGATAAGGACTAAAAGGACTAAAGATAATAAGGATATTGACTTAAAACAGAAGCTCTTGCAGCCTGTGGAGAGGGTAAAAGACATCATAGTTGAACAATACGCCAAAGCAGGCGGATTTACTGTGAAAATAAAGAGGGGAAATTAATTATGAAAAAGGTGATTTTATTGCTATTGGTTTTTTTAACGGTTGTCATATCACAAGTTTGGGCAGTGGAAACCTTGCTGCCCTATAATGCCAGCATGGTATATAATGTAACGGTTAATAAGGTTGAGGTGTATAACAGCACAACAGGACAATGGGTATCCGTAACTTCCACGCCGACAACATTCAATATCGCATCCGCAGCTGCTGCCAATACTGTTGTCGGGAATATGATATCCGGTGTTACTCTGCCAAACGGAACATACACAAGGTTAAAATGGGAAGTTAGCAACACATTTGGAATTAAGGCATGTGAAACAGGCACCGGAGTTTGTACAAATGGTACCCAGCAGGCTCATTTAACTCATAATTTTTCAGCTGTTGCGGCCCTGACATATACAACTGCTTCAACTACCACCACTAGTTTTGATTTTACGGCTGCAGACGCTTGTCCTGTAAACACTACTACCATAACGCACACCTGTGCGGCAGCGAGTCTGACAGGTGATGAAGTGATAACTTCATTCGTGATAGGCTCCGGAAGTTCAGCGAATATTACAGCAAATATCACTTTCGATGTTAACAATGTAATGAAACATTATAGTGCAAATCATTTTGGCCCCGGCTCAGCAGAGATGATTTGGCCTGGCGAACCAAGCGTAAGTGTGACATTTGAATAATTGCTGTAGACGACTTAAAGGATAATTATTCAGGGGCATGAAAAATATCATGCCCCTCTTAGTGGGAGGGGGGGGACAGCCTGCCGTCCCCTTTTCTGTTTTGTACAAAGCAGTATCCGCAAATTGAAGTTCAATCACTAAAGTAACAAAAAACGAGCTGCTACATTTAATAGCGATCTCTTCTGCAAAATAGACTTTCCGCCTTATAATGCCAAATTAAGCCGCTGCTGATAACTGGTGTAAATTTTCACTTGACACGCTAAGGATGCCGCTATAAACTTGAATCGTAATCTGTATTTACTGTTACATAAAAAGAAAAGAATCCATATCGGAGGGAATAAAATGTTAAGGGAAATGTGTTTTTTAACTGTTTTGCTTTTTATCTTTTTAACCGGCGTGACTTACGGAGCTGTTGTAACAGAGAATGAACCGAACAACGCTCCTGAGAAAGCCAATCATTTCACAGTCGGCGATGCTGTAAGAGGACAGATAAACTACGGCGACAGAAGCGATAATTTTACGACCGCGCTTCCCTAATCCGGCATAGCAACGGTCAATATTTCAGGCTATCCTTCCGACTGCAGTATTCAGGTAAACATTTCAGGCTTTCATCCAAGGTATCCTACTGCTTCTGCGGGGCATGTAAGAAGCGACAGCGGCAGGCCTTTGAGTTTTTCTTTTTCTGCGATGGGTCAAAAGACAGGTTATGTTTCGGTGAGCCTAGCTTCCGTTGCGGGCGGCGTCTGCTCGGGCAGCGAGTAGTGCGCTGTGCGGTGCAGCGCCAACGGGCCGTATTATCTCACGCCTTTCCACGACAGGCCAATGAAAAAGGTCCCTTCAACGTATGACGGCAAGCCGGTTCTGTCTCTGATTCAATATCAATTCAGCGTTTCATTGCAGGCCCTGCCTGACCAGTATGAGCCGAACCATGACAACCATCCAAGTTATGATTTTATATCCCTAGATCAAAGGCTTCAAAAAGGAATTATAAAGACAATACCCATAGGCCAGGAAATTACCGCATATCTGTTCAATGAATATCCGAATCTTATGCGGGGGACGAAGGGATCAGAACAGTCTCCCGGCGGTGAAAATGATACTGACATTTATCATATATACCTGAATCAGTCCGACACCGTAAAAGTAACGTTGAAGAATTTCCCGCAGAATGCCAACAGCAGGATAATAATAACAGCTCGTTCAGGCTATGACTGGGAAGAGTCGCCTGCAGGCGCAACATATTTTGAGAAAAAAGTAAAAGACCCCGGCAATGTCTTTATAGAAATCAGCAGGGGACATGAGAACCGTCCTCTTATCTATTCAACAACTCCATATAAAATGCTTGTAACAACAGGGAGCGCCGTTATTACTCCGCAGCCTTATCAGCCGCCAGTTGTAACGCAGCCTCCGGTGACAATACAGCCTCCGGTGACAACCACTGTCTCTGCTCAAACTGCCGACTGGAATACAACTGCTGTTGGTAAACGAGGAAAAAATGGGCTGAGATTTACATATACCTGTTCTCCAAATGGCAGTGCCGGTAATTTGTGGGGGACTGATGTTTATACTGACGATTCATCAATCTGCACAGCAGCAGTCTCTGCCGGATTAATCACATTTCATGCAGGCGGTTCTGTGACGATTGAGATCAGGCCGGGACAGTCGTCCTATGCAGGGAGCACCCGCAATGGTATAACAAGCAAAGGCTATGGCTCATGGCATGGCAGTTTTGTCTTTGTTGGTCCAATATCCCCGCAGCCTTATCAGCCGCCTATTACTACTATACAGATGGATAAGCCTAACACCTTTAATAATCCAAACTACAAAGGTTATAGGCTTGATAGCTGTCTTACATGGGGAAGCAGCTGCGGAGAGCCTGCTGCTACAAAATTATGTCAGGAAATGGGTTACACCAGAGCAAAGTCATGGGATATAGCCTATGATATAGGACATATTACTCCAACCTATGTTATCGGCGAGGGGAAGATATGCAATCAGAGTTTTTGCGACGGATTTAAATTTATAGAATGCGAAGGCGCTGCTGGGCCGACAACTGGTGTCAAGGAACTTATAAATAACGGCGCTTTGGTAAATCTCAATGGCTGGATAATACATGAGTGGTATAAACCGTCTAACGGTAAGGGAGAGGTGACATCAGTTGGAGACGGCGTGAGGTTCAAGAGCATCTTAGGCAATAACAGGATAGGAATAATGCAGACGCTCAATGCAGATGTGTCTTCATGCAGTTCATTAGTTCTGAGCGCAGCTGTTAAGGCAGACCATCAAACCCTGACGGGAACAGGGTGGCAGGGAAGGGAAGCGCCTGTAGCATTATTTATGGCATATACAGATATTAACGGCACAGTCCATAATCAGTTGAGCGAAAACCCGAATGACACGGCAAGAAGGATGTTCTGGCATGGTTTTTATTATGCTGATCCGGCACCGCCGAGCCTTACTATTTTCGGGACAAAGGTCGGTAAAAGCGCATGGCATACATACACTGTAGATTTAGCTGCTCTGAATCCGAGGCCCAAGTTTATTCAATTTATAGGAGCAGAAGGAGCGGGATGGCCGCAGAGGGACGGAAAGATAGGCTCAATGAGCCTGAAATGCACAGGGGGGGAAGTATCAATTCAGCAGCCTCAGTATTATCAGCCTCCTGTCGCGTCAGAACCTCCCCAGCAATATCAGCCTCCTGTTACATCACAGCCGTCTATGGGTAATTATCCTCAGGGAGATATTTTTACCCCGCAGGGACAGGATGATTTCTGGAAGGGCAATATATATGAGAGGAAATAATATTTAATCTTTGTTGTCAAGCAAATCTCCTATATGGTATTCTTTCTCTATTGTTTTTATATGGACTCACCTGTAAAAATAAAAGGGTGAAAGGATTTTCAGATGAAATTACGTGAAATCGCGGAGATGCTTGGCGGAGAGCTTGCAGGCGGCCCGGATATAGAGATAAAAGGGGCTGCGGGGATATCTGATGCAGAAGGCGGGGATATCACATTCCTCTCAACGGCCAAACTTATCGGTGAATGCATTGAGAGTAATGCGTCAGCAGTAATAGTAAAAGATACTGTCCCTGAAATAAAAAAACCTCAGATTAAGGTTTCAAACCCGCAATATGCATTCGCAAGGCTGCTTGAATATTTTTATGTAAAGCCGTTTATGGCGTCAGGCATAAGCGATGGGGCGTACGTCTCTGATAAAGCCAAGATAGGGGAAGATGTATCTGTGTATCCCATGGTGTTTGTTTCTGACAGTGCATCAATAGGCAATAGAACAGTCATATATCCAGGAGTATTTATAGGTGAAAATTCATCTGTTGAAGACGAATGCATAATTTATCCCAATGTAATAATCAGGGAGAATATAAAGGTAGGCAGCAGGGTGATAATCCATTCAGGCGCTGTAATCGGCTCTGACGGTTTTGGATATGTTATGGAGAAAGGGGTACATTATAAAATTCCTCAGGTCGGAGGCGTTATCATCGGAGACGATGTTGAGATAGGAGCAAATGTCACAATAGACAGAGCAACAACAGGCAATACAATAATAGGCAAAGGCACAAAGATAGATAACCTTGTTCAGATTGCCCACAATGTAAAGATTGGAGAAAACTCTGTTATTGCAGCACAGACTGGTGTGGCAGGAAGCACAGAGATAGGGAACTATGTCGTATTCGGAGGACAGGTCGGCGTTGCCGACCATGCAAAGATTGATGACGGCGTCATGGTAGGAGCGCAGTCAGGAGCAATGGGACATGTCAAAAAGGGTATATATTCAGGCTCGCCCATGATTCCTCATAGGGACTGGCTTAAATCAATAGTAATATTTGCTAAACTTCCTGAGCTTAACAAGAGAATAAAAGAACTTGAAGATATGATAAAAAATATTGAAAGGAGAGAACAGAGATGATGGATATTATGGGAATACAAAACATAATGCCGCACAGGTATCCTTTTCTTATGGTTGACAGGATTGTGGAGATAGAGCCGAATGTGAGAGCTGTTGGAATAAAAAATGTAACTGTTAATGAGCCTTTCTTTCAGGGACATTTCCCCGGAAACCCGATAATGCCCGGCGTTCTCATTGTTGAGGCAATGGCGCAAGTCGCAGGTGTGATTGCATTCAGTTCAGGAATGCAGGGCAGCTCAGTCTATTTCATGAGCATAGAAAAGGCAAAGTTCAGGAAACCTGTTGTGCCGGGAGATCAGGTAAAGCTTGATATTAAAGTGCTTCAGCAGAGAGGCAATGTATGGAGGTTTTCAGGACTTGCTTTTGTTGATGAGAAGGTTGTGTCGGAGTCAGAGTTTACGGCAATGGTCATGGCAAAGGAGAAATAATGGAGACCGGAATACATAAAACGGCAATCATAGATCCAAAGGCATCAATAGATGAAGGGGTGCAGATAGGCCCTTTTTGCATTGTAGGCGAGGGCGCCAGATTGAAGAAAGGGACAAGGTTAATATCAAATGTAATAATAGAAGGCAATACAGAGATTGGCGAAAACTGCACAATACATCCTTTTACGAGCATCGGGCTTCCGCCGCAGGACATTAAATACAAAGATGAAAAAACAGGCGTAAAAATAGGAAACAATAACATCATCAGGGAATATGTAACAGTTCACAGGGCATCAGTCGGCGGAGACGGAATAACTGAAATCGGTAGCAACAATTTCCTGATGGCTTATGTCCATATAGCACATGACTGCAAGATTGGTAGCAATACTGCCATGGCAAACCTGGCCACACTTGCAGGACATGTTGTTGTTGAGGACTATGCATTTATTGGTGGCATTGTTGCAATTCATCAGTTTACAAGGATTGGCGCTTATGCCATGGTAGGAGGCTTCAGCGGTGTGGGACAGGATATACCTCCTTATACGATGGCGTCAGGCCCAAGGGCAAAGCTGTTCGGACTTAATTCAATCGGACTTAAGAGAAACAATTTTTCTGATTCAACAATCAATGATCTCAAGAAGGCATATAGGATACTGTTCAGGGAGAAACATACACTGAAGGATGCTCTCAAGAAGGTTCAGAAAGAACTGCCCCAGACAGATGAGATAAAAAACCTTGTGAAGTTTATTGAGAAGAATAAAAGGGGAATGTGCAGGTGAGACAAACTCAAGAGCAGAAGAGCAGTCTCTTCAGCGACTCGCCTGAGGCGAGAAGAGCAGTCTCCTCAGCGACTCGCCTGAGGCGAGAAGAGCAGAAGTTTTTTTCTACTGCACTACTGCACTACTGCACTATTGCGCTGTGAAGATTCTTGGATTAATTGCCGGAATGGGCGAGCTGCCGAAGCTTGTTGCTGACGAGGCAAGGGAGAAAGGATACCGTGTCTTTGCCGTCGGCCTTGAACCTTTGGCAGACAAGAATCTTTCAGACCATGTTGACAGCGTTAAGAGAATAAGCGTTGGCAAGCTCGGCGAGATAATAGACACCCTCAAGAAGAACCACATTAAAGAGGCTGTTATGGCAGGGAAAGTTCCCAAGTCTCTGATCTTCAAAAGCAAAGTAATTCCTGATTTAAGGGCAGTAAAGCTGCTTTTTTCCCTCAAAGACAAGAGCGATGATTCCATACTCCTTGCAATTGCAAAGGAGCTTGAAAAAGACGGCATCAAACTTCTTAACACAACTGATTTCAGTTCATCTTTCATGACGCCGGAGGGAATACTCACAGAGGAGAGGCTTTTCGAAAACGAATGGAAGGACATAGCATTTGGCTGGAAGATAGCAAAAGAAATAGGGCGTCTGGACATAGGGCAGACTGTTGTTGTGAAAGACCAGGCTGTTATGGCTGTTGAGGCAATAGAGGGGACAGATGAGGCGATTCTCAGGGGTGGCAAGCTTGCGGGCGAGGGCGCGGTTGTTGTGAAGGTAGCAAAGCCAAAGCAGGACATGAGGTTTGATGTTCCTGTTGTGGGAATGAACACGCTTAAGTCCATGATAGAGGTTAATGCCCGGGTCCTTGCGATAGAGGCAGGCAAAAGCATTCTCCTTCAGCGCAAGAAGATAATCAAAGAAGCTGACGAAGCAGGGATATCAATAGTTGGGTATAAGGAATAGAAGATATTTATTTATGCCGGGAAAACAGTATTTGATAATGTTTGACATAGACGCAAGAAAGAGGCATTATCATAGAACCGATTCAGGGAAGATTGTGGAATTTATGGTTCAATTGGAGATTAAGACAGGCGGTCTATGGAAAGAAGTGTCAATCCCATTGTTAGTTGAAATTCTGTAATGGCCCCTGTGCTGCATGTC
>JASEHP010000062.1 GCA_030018605.1 Thermodesulfovibrionales bacterium | reverse complement strand
TTAACGGGTAAAACCCGTTTATATAAATCTTATAACACAAATTCTTAGTAGGAGGGCAATATGCCGTCAATAGATGCACATGCAAAAACAAGTATTGAAAGAACAGGCAAAGAGTATAAGGAAATCCATGAATGGATAGACAAGGACGAGGCTAAAAAAGTTGAAAGGCATGACATAACAAAGATGCCTCAACATATAAAAGAGATCGAGCTTAAATGGGGCGAGGAAGGCGTGCGCGAATATGTCCAGCATATCCACGATGATGTTAAGAAAAGAATTGCGGACACGCTTGCATACTTCGGCATAAAATAACTTTGGTTAAACTGCTTTCTCCGTTCACAGCCCTCTGCACTGTGGGCTTTTTCGCAAGGCTCTCTTACGCACTTGCAAGAAGCCCGGTGCTTCCTCTTTTTGCGCTTTATCTCGGCGCGGGGCCCGAGGCGATCGGCTTTGCCGTCGGCATATCAACTGTAACGGGAATATTCTTCAAGCTCCCGGCAGGGGCTTTGTCGGATGTAATAGGCAGGAAGAAGACAATGCTCATCGGGCTTTTCGTCTTTGCGTTTACGCCCTTTGCCTATCTCTTTGTTAAAGATTACAACCTGCTCATTCTTATCAGATTCGTTCACGGCTTTGCAACGGCTGTTTACGGCCCTGTTTCTATGGCCGTGGTAATAGATGTCGCGGGTGGAAAAAAGGGTGAAATGCTTTCGTGGTTCTCGTCCGTAACCATAATCGGGAATCTCGTTGGCGCGCCGGCAGGAGGCTTTATACTGTACAGCATGTCTGCCGGAAGCCCGGCCCTTGCCGAATTCCAGACAGTCTATATTGCAAGTGGAATTGCGGGAGTGGCATCCCTGCTCATTGCCCTGAAGCTTTTAGTTCATGGAGAAAAAACAGAAAAAGGGAAAAGCCTTATGGAGTCATATGAAAGATTCCTTTCAGGAATAAAAGAGGTTGCAAGCGATAAACGAGTATTGATAACTTCCAATATGGAAGGACTTCAGAACATGACAGTCGGCGCCCTTGAGGCGTTTCTTCCTATTTATGCAGTGAAAGTTGCGGGGCTGAATGAGTTCCATGCAGGTATTTTGTGGGGAATTCAGGTGCTGGCGACCATCCTGTCAAAACCCATTATGGGCAAGGCATCGGACAGATACGGAAGGAAGCCTCTCATTACAATCGGGATGCTGCTCTGTGCCGTATCATTCGGCTCTGTGCCGCTGCTCGGGGATTTTTATCTTCTCATGGTTGCCGCGATTATTTTTGGTCTTGGCGAGGCATTTGTCACCTCGTCATCTGCCGCTCTTGTCGCCGACATATGTAAAGAGAAACACTTTGGAACGGCAATGGGGACATTCGGAACCATCTTTGATATCGGCCACGCGTCAGGCCCGATACTCGCAGGGCTTTTGATAGCAAGATTTGATTATCTCTATTCGTTTTGGATAATGTCTACAATCCTGCTTTTGGCAATCCCCGTTTTTATTGCAAATGTAAAAGAACCCCGCAGTGCGGTATCGTAAAAAGAGATATAGGATAAACTATTCTCATAAGTTTTGTTTTATAATTACCTGATTATTTAGATCACGGAGTTCGCGAGAATTCAATATTATGCAGAGACAAAACTTGATCCGGAAGATTATTCTTATCACAGTCCTTTTGTTCCTTTCAGCAAGCATATCGTCTGCTGTAAGCGACAAGCCTTTTGCCCATCTTAATACAGCAGCACTTGCACAGCACTCCGGCGGAGAGTTTACATTTGCTGTCTTTGGAGACTTCAGGCCCTCGCGCAGAGACAGGCCGTATTCAGAGGCTTTTTTAAAAATGTTTGATGAGATAAACATGATTTCACCTTCATTTATTTTAAGCATGGGAGATGCGTATTACGGATACGGAGGGTCTTTCCAGAGATTTAAGAATGAGATTGATTATTTCCTGAGCAGGATAAAATCACTGGACACTCCCTTCTTTAATGTTATCGGCAATCATGAGGTGGGCGGCAGCCTTGAGAGAGAAAATTACATAAAGGAGCGCTTCGGGAACCTTTACGGCTCTTTTGATTACGCGAATTCCCATTTCATTCTGCTTGATACGGATGAGGCAGGCAAAGAGGGAACCATACAGGGAGAGCAGTTAATGTGGCTGGAAAAAGACATTGAGGCAAACAAGAATGCAGAAAATATATTTGTTCTTATGCACAGGCCGCTCTTCTCTGCGCTTGACGGCGAAATGAACAAAGGCAAGTCTTTCAGGGATAAGTCAAACAGGGATAATCTCCACAGGCTTTTTAAAAAATACGGGGTAAGGGCGGTTTTTGCAGGACATGAACATCTTTTTAATGAGACAGTGAAAGACGGAATAAAATACTTCATCACAGGCGGAGGCGGCTCGCCGCTCTATGAATCACCTTCAAAAGGCGGGTTTCTTCATTATCTAATAGTCAGTGTTAAGAATAAAGACATTGTTATTGACGTGATAACGCCTTTTAACCTGCATGTAAGAAATATCTCCGGAAATGACGGTTTTGAACAGAGAGCAGAGGTAGAGATTTCAAATACGTCACATGCGGAGATTTACATAAGGAATCTCGTCATGAAAATGCCGCGCGCTGAAGCCGGTAAATACAAGGTTAAGGCAATCAGCATATCAACCAGAGGACAGACTAAAGAACATCAGGCAAAAATAAACAGGGTCAAAGATAACGGCGATGGTACAGCTACGGTGAGCATTGAAACCCGTCTTCAAAAAAACGAGCTTGTCAGGATTGTCCTTGAGACAGAGATATAAATCTTAATTGTTTAAATTTTATTCATTGGAGAGAAACATATGGCAGAAGAAAAAAAAGAAAAATGGCTTAATTATCTGGCTCTCACCACAGTAATATTTGCGGTATGCGCGACTCTCTCAACATTCAGGGGCAGCGGATTTTCAACCAAATCCGTTCTTGCACAGTCGCAGGCATCTGACCAGTGGGCTTACTATCAGGCAAAGAGCATTAAGGGATACCTCTACGAACTGCAGAAAGAGAGATTTGAGCTTGAGCTTAAATCATCCGGTTCAAGGCTTCCGAAAACTGTTGTGAATGACTATGAAAAGAGGATAGACGCTTATTCTAAGAAAATAAAAAAATATGATGAGGAAAAGGCAAAAATAGAAAAGGATGCAAGAGACCTTGAAACTACAAGAGACGAAACACAGAAACACTCTAAGGCATTCGGGGTTGCTGTGATATTCCTTCAGATAGCGATACTTCTTTCATCCATCGCAGCCTTGATGAAGAAAAAGGTTCTCTGGATTTTAGGCATGATTACCGGAAGCCTCGGGCTTGTTTATTTTGTAAACGGCTTTTTCCTGTTTATGAAATAAATGAGCTTGCGTTATTGATTATTTGCGACTAAACAAAGCCTTTCTGCTTTTTATTGTATAATACCCCCATGGGTTTTTGGGGAGACATAAGGCGCGATTTCAGGGCTGTTTTTGAGAAAGACCCTGCGGCAAAAAACAGCCTTGAGGTGATCCTTGCCTATCCGGGGTTCCATGCGATTTTTCTCCATCGGATTAACCACATCCTCTGGAATATCGGCATCCCGGTCATCCCGCGAATGCTTTCGCACATAGTAAGGCTTCTAACAGGCATCGAGATACATCCTGCTGCGAAGATAGGCCCCGGGTTCTTCGTAGACCACGGCATGGGTGTTGTTGTCGGAGAGACATCAGAGATCGGAGAAAACGTTTTGCTTTATCAGGGTGTGACATTAGGCGGAACAGGAAAAGAAAAGGGCAAGAGGCATCCCACCCTCGGCAATAATGTCACTGTGGGAGCAGGCGCAAAGATACTCGGCGCAATAGAGATAGGCAATAACGTTGTCGTAGGTGCAAATTCCGTTATATTGAAATCCATCCCCGATAATTCGATCTGCGTGGGAGTGCCGGGCAGGATAACAAAGAAAAAGGTCGTGAGGATGACCACAGAGGAAGGGCTTGTTGAGTTCTATGATTATTTCCCTGATCCTGTCTCTGAAAAGTTAAAGGAACTGGAATCCCATATTGAAGGACTTTCGCATAGAATAGGAACGCTGGAAAAAGAAGAAAAAGCTGCTGTGCAACCGGAACAAGGAGGAAGGATGCGGATTTATAACACACTGACTGCCGAAAAAGAAGATTTTATTCCTATCACAGAAGGCAGAGTGGATATGTATGTATGCGGCGTGACTGTTTATGACAACTGCCATATAGGACATGCGCGGAGCGCGATAGTCTTTGACGTCATCCAGAGATACCTGCGATATAAAGGGTTTAATGTCAGATTCGTAAGGAACTTCACGGACATTGACGATAAGATTATCAACAGGGCCAAAAAAGAAGGCATTCCATGGGATGAGGTCGCTAAAAAATACACAGCCGAATTCTATCAGGACATGGACAGCCTCGGAGTTGCCCGCGCCGACATAGAGCCGAAGGCAACAGAGCATATAAAAGAGATGATAGAGATTGTTAAGGGGCTTATAGACAAAGGATATGCCTACGAGAGGGACGGAAGCGTGTATTTTGAGGTGGATAAATTTTCAGAATACGGGAAACTCTCAAAGAGGGATAAGGAAGACATGATAGCAGGCGCAAGGGTTGAGGTTGACGAGAGGAAGAAAGACCCGATGGACTTTGCGCTCTGGAAGGCGTCAAAAGAAGGCGAGCCTTTCTGGGAAAGCCCTTGGGGAAAAGGCAGGCCCGGATGGCATATTGAATGCAGTGCAATGTCCTTAAAACATCTTGGAGAAAGCTTTGATATTCACGGCGGAGGCGCGGACCTGATATTCCCTCATCATGAAAATGAGATGGCGCAGTCAGAGGCCTATACCGGAAAGCCGTTTGTGAAATACTGGATGCATAATGGCTTCATCACGATTGATAAGGAAAAGATGTCAAAGTCCCTCGGCAACTTTTTCACCATTAAGGAAGTCCTTGATAAATATGATTCCGAGGCGATACGGTTCTTCCTGCTCTCAACTCATTATAGAAGCCTGATAGAATTCTCTGATGAGCTGCTTAAAGAGGCAGAGGTTTCCATTGACAGGTATTATACGACGCTGACAAGGATTGCTGATTTTACCTCAAGAGAAGACTCGGGAGGCAAGACTTCTCCTCTCGAAAAGACATTTGAAGATGTCGTCAATTCATTCAGGGAAAAATTCCATGCTGCAATGGATGACGATTTTAACACGGCCCTTGCAGTGGGGAATATCTTTGAACTCATAAGAGAGTCAAACAGGTTCCTTGACACCAAACCCTCAGGCCAAAAGGCAAGAGAGCTTGTTACGATAGCAATGGAACTTTTAAAAGAGGCTGGCAATATGTTGAACATCTTCAAAAAGACTCCCGATGAATGGCAGTCTGCGTTGATGAGGACTAAGAAAATCCCTCTGACGGAAAGCGATATTGTGAGCAGGATAGCGGCAAGGGAAGAGGCAAGGCAGAAAAAAGACTGGGCGGCAGCGGACGCGATAAGAAAAGAGCTTGAAGAGAAAGGGATAATACTGGAGGATAAGAAAGAAGGGACAGGCTGGAAGATTAAAGTCGGGTAAGAGAATATCAAGAATGCAATTGTTAAAGATATGTTTTTGGGTCTTCTGTTTTGTAATCTGTGCCGGAATGAACGATATAAAAAAAATAGAGACAAACCTTAAATCCCACGTAGTATTCCTTTCGGAGACAATTGGCGACAGAAATTATCTTAATACCGAAAAACTAAACAAGGCCGCTGATTACATAGAAGAAAAATTCCGCTCTTACAAATGCGATGTAAGAAGGCAGCCATTCACAGTTGAGAACAAGACCTACTACAACATAGAGGCAGAGGTCAAGGGCGCATCCGGTAAAGATAAGATAATCGTCATAGGAGCGCATTACGATACCATAACCGGCACTCCCGGAGCTGATGACAATGCGAGCGGGGTCGCAGGGATTCTTGAATTTGCAAGGCTTGCTTCTGAAAAGCCGCTCCCGTACACAATCCGCCTTGTTGCTTTTGCGCTGGAAGAGCCTCCTTTTTTCAGGACAAAGAATATGGGAAGTTATGTCTATGCCCAAAGCCTGAAAAAAGAAGGCGTAAAGATCGAAGGCATGATATCCCTTGAGATGATAGGGTATTTTTGTGATACGGACGGATGCCAGTATTATCCCCTTCCATTTTTTAAGTGGTTTTTCCCAAAGAAGGGAAACTTTCTTTCATTTGTCGGGGACATCGGTTCAAGGAAGTTCACACAGAAAATAAAAAAGGCATTTCAAAAATCATCACCCCTGCCTGTTGAATCCATCAACACCATATCACTTGTCCCGGGGATTGATTTCTCTGACCACATGTCGTTCTGGAAATCCGGTTATAATGCGTTTATGGTTACAGACACCGCATTCTACCGAAACCCTCATTATCATGCTCTCAGCGACACAGCAGAAAAACTTGATTACAAAAGGATGGCTGAATTTGTGAAAGGGCTTTATAATGCGCTGGAAGTGGTTATGGGAGACTGAAAAGGTAATTAACGCAGCCCGTTTTTCTTTAACATAAGAACAATGTCTTTCTGATAAAATCTTCGAGATTGTCTAAGTCAATGCAACAAATTTAAGTTAAAATATATCTATGCCCAAGGTAATCGTAGGGATGAGCGGAGGGGTGGATTCCTCAACAGCAGCATATCTTCTTAAAGAACAGGGATATGATGTTGAGGGCCTGAGTTTTATCCTGTGGGAAACAAGGCAAAGCAAAAACTTCACTTCCTGCTGTTCGCTTCAGGCAATAGAAGAGGCGGCAAAGACGGCCTCTCATCTTGGAATCCCCCACAGCGCGGTTGATGTAAGGGATGATTTTCTTGAAAAAGTAATAGAACCCTTTATTGACGCATACACAAAGGGCATGACCCCGAATCCGTGCATCCTCTGCAACAAATACATTAAATTCCCCTATCTCATGAAAGAGGCTGACAAGAGAGGCGCTGAATTTATCGCAACAGGACATTATGCGAAGATTGAAAAAGAAGGGTCAAAGGGTCAAAGAGTCAAAGGGTCAAATTTTTTGAAAAAAAGCATTGATGCAAAGAAAGACCAGTCTTACTTTCTATATGTCTTGAGGAAGGAAGAGCTTAAGAGAATTTTATTTCCTCTCGGAGATTATAAAAAAGAGGATGTAAGAAGACTCGCACATGAACTCAAACTCCCTGCGGCGCAGAGGCCTGAAAGTCAGGAGATATGCTTTATTGAAGGTAGAAATTATTTCAAGCTGATAGATAAACTCCATCCTGCTGCCGACGTATCAGGGCCAATAATGGACATGAGCGGGAAAATACTTGGAGAGCATAAGGGGATTTATCACTATACAATCGGCCAGAGAAAAGGCCTTGGAATTTCTTCTCCCCATCCCTTGTATGTCATAAAGATTGACGCTGCCAAGAACATAGTCTATGCCGGCTCTCAGGAACAGGCAAAGATAAAGGAGATTGAGGTCGGAGAATTGAATTGGCTTTACCCCGTTAAAGATGAATCTCTAAACGGAGTTCACCCCTTCCCCGCTTCACCCCTTCCCCGCTTCACCGTCAAAATCCGCTCCATGATGAAGGATGCCCCAGCGGCAATATATCCAGGCGAAAATATGGATACAGTTAAAACTATCTTTGACGAGCCTCAGTGGGCTACTGCGCCCGGACAGAGCGCGGTCTTTTATGATGAAGATATTATTATCGGCGGGGGGGTAATTACACAGGTAGAACTGAACAATGAAAAAGTTACGATACATATGCGACGTTAAGGAGTAATGGATCATTATGCCAGAGCATACCCGATATTTAGTAGGATACGCATTAAATCATCTAAAATGTAACCGGGAAGGTACTGGTTAAATCATCTAAAATGTAACCCAAAACATATGGTATAGGGGGTTACATGTGGAGGATGGATATGCATTCAAGGAGCCAGTACTTAAAGGTATTGATTGGCAGATATCTTAAGGCAGACAGACGGGCTAAGGGGTTATTGCTTGATGAGTATTGTAAAAATACAGGCCAGAACAGGAAGTATGCAATCAGGAAGATTAACGAGTTGGCATTTACAGAGAGCAAGAAGCTAAGAAAGAGGCAGGCTGCTTATGGCATTGATGTTAAAGATGTTCTTTCTAAATTATGGGAGGTATTTGATCATCCCTGCGGGCAGAGGTTAAAGCCGATTCTCGGGACAGA
>JASEHP010000061.1 GCA_030018605.1 Thermodesulfovibrionales bacterium | reverse complement strand
CCCCTATACCATATGTTTTGGGTTACATTTTAGATGATTTAACCAGTACCTTCCCAGTTACATTTTAGATGATTTAATGCGGGTGGTATCGAATAAAAAAGAATTTGGTGTATAATATTTTTTGTTGCCAAAAACACCATGTCAAGCACCTTTTATGTCATAGGCGCGGGTCCCGGAGACCCTGAATTATTAACCCTGAAGGCATTAAGAATCCTAAAGGGTGTCCCCTGCATCTGCGTTCCAAAAGGCAGAGAGGAAGGAAGCAGCCTTGTCCTGTCAATAGTTAAGAAGGCGCTGAACCTTGACGATAAAGAGATTATTGAAGCCCATTTCCCAATGCAGAAAACTAAAAGTATCAAAGTATCAAAGTATCAAAGTATCAAAGACTCTGACCCTCTGACACTTTGCCACTCTGACCCTTTTACTGCTTCCGAGCTTGACAACAAATGGGCTGAAACTGTAAAAAATATCCTGAGCAGGCTTAATGAGGGGATTGATGTCGCATTTATCACATTAGGAGACCCCACAATTTACAGCACCTTTTTTTATTTATATGACAGGCTGCTTGAAGCAAACCCTGAATTAAAGGTAGATATAATACCCGGTGTGTCCTCCATAAACGCCTCTGCGGCAAAGGCGAAAATATTTCTGGGGCTTGCTGATGAAAAGATCGCAATCCTGCCCGCCAATTATATTGAGAACCTGAATGAAACGCTGGAAAAATTTGACACTGTAGTGCTGATGAAGGTTAATAAAGTCTTTGAAGGCATAATACATACCCTCACTGAAATGAATTTACTAAGCAATGCAATATATATATCAAGGGCAGGCATGGAAGATGAGAAAATATTTGAGAATATCAGAGATGCAAAAAAAGAGGACATTAACTATTTCTCAATGATAATTGTGAAAAAATGAGCAAGGTATATTTCATAGGCGCGGGTCCCGGAGACCCTGAACTGATAACAATTAAAGGCAGAAAGCGGCTTGACAGCGCTGATGTTATCATTTATGCAGGAAGTCTTGTTAATCCTGACCTCTTGAAAGGTATAAAAGCGGAGACATATAACTCGGCATCAATGAATCTCGATGAAACTACTGAGGTTATAAAGAAGTCTGTCAGCATCGGCAAGAATGTCGTAAGGCTCCACACAGGCGACACATCGTTTTACAGTGCTATATCAGAACAGATAGAAAAGCTCCGGGAGTTAAACATTGAATACGAAGTTATCCCGGGAGTTTCATCCGCAATGGCAGGAGCTGCAATACTCGGACAGGAACTTACAATCCCTGAGATAAGCCAGACTGTTATTTTCACGCGGCTTGAAGGAAAGACGCCTGTTCCTGAAACTGAAAAATTGTCCGAACTGGCGAGGCATAAAGCAACGATGGTTATCTTTCTGAGCGTTGGAATGATTGAAAAGATTAAAGAGGAACTTTTGCAGGGCTATACAGAAGATACACCTGTTGTCATCATTGAAAAGGCATCATGGCCTGAGCAAAGGGTTTTAAGGGGACAGTTGAAAGACATTGTTACTCTTATCAGAGATTCAGGGATAAAAAAGACTGCATTGATATATGTCGGCGAATCTCTGAGGGCATCCGAAAAATCTTTAGGCAAAGAATCAAAGCTATATCATAGGGATTTCAAGCATGGATATAGAAAATAATACAGCCATTCTCTACATCACAGGCAACGGCTTTGCCCTTGCCAAAAAACTAAACAGCCTTTACCCTGAGGCAAATGCCTTTAAATTTAAGCCGGATTCTCTCTCTAAATTCTGGGGCAAGCACAAGAGTTTCATCTTCATCATGGCAGCAGGGATTGTTGTGAGGACTATTGCGCCTTTGATAAAAAACAAAAAGACAGACCCTGCTGTTGTTGTTCTTGATGAAAAAGGGAGATTTTCCGTCAGTCTTTTGAGCGGGCATCTCGGCGGAGCAAATAAACTTGCAAAAGAGATTGCGGATTTTCTCGGCGGGCAAGCTGTTATTACAACCGCATCAGATACTAACAACCTGCCTGCAATAGATTTATGGGCTAAAGAAAATGATTTGGCTATAGAGAATTGGGATACTCTTCCGGAGATATCAATAAGGTTTTTAAACAGCGGCGAATTAAGGGTTTATTCGGAAGTTGAGATAAAAATGCCTGAGGGGTTTTTGAGAGTAAATAAGCTAAGTTCCGCTGATATGCTGATTACAAGCAAAAAAAACCGATTCACCCATTCACCCATTCACCCATTCACCCAGCTTTATCTCCGTCCCAAAAACCTTATCATCGGCATCGGTTGCAATAAACGAACACCTGAAAATGAAATAGAAAATGCTGTTAAAGACACACTTGCTAAAAACAACCTCTCATTTCAATCAATCCACTCCATCGCGACAATTGATATAAAAGGCAATGAGCTCGGCTTAATTGCATCCGCCAAAAAATATAATCTCGGGATTAAGACATTCACTGCCAATGAACTTAATACCATAAAATGGGTATCAAAATCAGATGCGGCATTCAAGGCAACAGGTGCTAATGCAGTTGCAGAGCCTGCGGCATTGCTCGCATCTGGCGCAGATAAATTGCTTGTGAAAAAACAAAAGCAAGGAAATGTAACAGTAGCAATTGCGGAACTTTATCCATTCACCCATTCACCCATTCACCCATTAGGCAAGATATTTATTGTGGGCACTGGACCCGGCTCTATAGAGCACATTACACCTTATGCCCGAAACGCAATACGAAATTCAGATGTAATAGTTGGGTATGGAACATATCTTCATTTGATATGGGAGTTAATTAGTGGCAAAGAGGTCGTATCCACGGGCATGACGCAGGAAGTTGACAGGTGCAAAAAGGCTGTTGAGCTTGCGATGTCAGGCAAAACCGTTTCCGTAATCAGCGGCGGCGACCCAGGAATATACGCCATGGCAGGGCTTGTGTTTGAGATACTTAAAAACTGTAATGCGTTATCCGTAATGCGTAATGAGATAAAAAAAAGTAACGCATCACGCATCACGCATCACGCATCACGCATCGCTGTAGAAGTCATTCCCGGCATCTCTGCCTTGAATGCATGCGCCGCAAGGTTGGGCGCGCCGCTAATGCATGATTTTGCCTCAATCAGTTTATCAGACAGACTTACGCCATGGGATTTGATAGAGAAAAGACTTGATGGAGCTGCCAAAGCTGATTTTGTCATCATCCTCTACAATCCCAAAAGTAAAGGAAGGGCCAAACATATAGACAGGGCAATGGAAATTATTTTGAAATGCCGGAAATCTGAAACGCCTGTCGGCATAGTAAAAGGCGCAATGAGAGAAGACGAAAAGGTAATCATCAGTGATTTGAAAAACATGCTTGAACATGATATCGATATGCAGACAACCGTAATAATCGGCAATTCTCAGACATTTGTGTGGGATAATAGGATGATAACTCCAAGAGGATACGAGGGAAAACTAAAAGTTGCCCGCCAGAGCGGGTTCACTGAGGCGGGAAAGTGAAAAGTTCAAAATTAAAACCTGCCGTATTTCTCTGGGACGAATCCTTCTTGTGGGGGCTGATGGCTTATAAAGCCCTGAAAGCAAACGGCTTGCCTTTTGAACTCATCCGTGCTGAAGACGTAAAGAAGGGATGCCTTAAAAATTATGCAATGCTCTTTGTTCCCGGAGGCTGGGCGTCTAATAAATTAAAAACTCTTGGCGACAAAGGCGCAGTTGAAATAAAAAAATTTGTCAGTAACGGCGGAAATTATCTCGGCTTCTGTGGAGGCGCCGGGCTCGCAACGCTTGACGGCATAGGGCTTTTGAATATTAAAAGAAAGCCGACAAAAGAAAGAGTTCCAAGCTTCAGCGGAAGAATTCATCTGAATATAAATGAACATCCGATATGGAACGGTTTAGTTGAAAGCAGCAACGAGACAAATCCTCCCTTTACTAAAGTGGGGCGAGGGGGGATTAACTCGTCACCGGTTTTCCATGCATGGTGGCCCTCACAGTTTCTGATTAATGATAAAAAAATAAAAAATCTTGCTGTTTATGGCAATGCGCTTCCGGATTCTTTCAGTTCTGATTTGAATGTGGGCGATGTTGAAGGCAGCAGCGGATGGAAGGAATTCGAGAAGATTTATGGAATTAACCTCGACCCGAAACGGCTCTTAAACGAACCCGCTGTAGTTGAAGGCAAATTCGGAAGAGGCAGGGTAATATTATCATTGATTCATTTCGATACTTCTGATGATGTAAACGGAGCGAGGGTTTTGAAGAACTTATGGGAATATCTGGCGGAATCAAGTGTCAAAGTGTCAAAGTGTCAAAGCGTCAAAGACTCTGATACTCTGATACTCGGACACTCTGACACTGTCTTGTCTGAGCTTGAATCAGCAGTTACCGATTTAATTAGCCTCGGTATCCGCAATTTCCTCTGGTTCTGGAGAAATCCCATGCTATTGCAGTGGCGCAGGGGCGTAAGAGGGCTTGAATACTGCACACTGTATGTGATGATAAAAGAGCTATCAGGTTTCAGCGGTCAGCTTTCAGCCGTAGATAAAGAAGAATTACAGTCAATAAAAAAATTGCTAATCCCATTTACAGAAAAAGCAAAACATCTTTTGATTTTGGAACGTCATACAATGCAAAACGGGCACATAACATACGAGAGATGCAATAATCCTGCAATACAGAAAATCAGAATTGAGCTTTTCGGAGATTCAAAAAGCCACGGGGGTCTGTTTAAGAGCCTGATAGATGAAGTTGATGCTATTTTATTCTCTTCTCTACCTGCGAGCATATCCCATGAAGCATTTTTAGCTCCCAGTCCGTAAGCCCTGCCCTGCCGATAAGGCGCTTAAGGTTTCTCATTATCTTTACTTCAAGGTCACTGTTCCCTCTCGGAATATATTCAAGAAGCCTGAAAGTGGAGCGGATTCGCCTGTAAAGGCCGTCTATCTCTTTGTGTTTGACCAATTCCGGAAATTCTGTCTTGTACGTCTTCCGGCTCAACTCATAGGTAACGAGCAAAACACTCTGGCTGAGATTTAAAGAAGCTGATGCCGGGTTTGCCGGTATTGTTATAAGGAATCCGCACTCTTCAACCTCTTTGTTATTCAGCCCTTTATCTTCCCTTCCGAATAGTATCGCAATTTTATTTTTCTTCGAGGCGGAAACAGCCTTCTTAATTCCCTCATTTAACGGAAGTATAAGCCCGCGGCGTTTCCCGATTCTCCTTGTTGTGCCGATTATTATATTCTTGTCTTTTACCGCGGCTTTTAAATCTGCATGGACAGCCGCATTCTCAAGCACGTCAATAGCATTGCATGCCATCTGTCTTGCTTCATCCATAAGAAATTTTCTTGGTTTAACAAGCTCCATGTTTTTGAACCCCATATTTTTCATTGCCCTTGCTGAGGCTCCGATATTGCCCGCTTCCTTCGGCTCTACAAGGACAAAGAAGACATTGCTCTTCCAATCATTCATACGGATTCCAGAGATGGCATGAAACAAGCCTGCCTTTTGCTTCTTTCAGTTCGGGAACTATTTTATCGCAGGGCTTGAATCTTTTCGGACATCTCGGATGGAACGGGCATCCCGAAGGTATATGTATAGGGCTTGGAACTTCACCAATCTCTTTTGGTGAATGGGCCAATGGATGAATGGGTCGCCTCGGGCGACTCGCTGAGGAGAGTGAATGGGCAATACGGGGCGCCGACGCAAGCAGTATATCTGTATATGGGTGCATTGGTTTGTTAAACAACTCTTCTGTTTTTGCATATTCAACTATTTTGCCGAGGTACATCACGGCTACCGTGTCGCTGAAATAATGGACAATCTTAAGGTCATGGCTTATAAACAGAAACGTTATCTTTGTCTCTTCCCTCAGTTTCTGAAGCAGGTTGAGTATCTGCGCCTGTATAGAAACATCGAGAGCGGAGAGCGGCTCATCTGCGACAATAAGTTTCGGGTTCACGGCAAGCGCCCTTGCAATGCATATCCTCTGCCTCTGCCCGCCGCTGAATTCATGGGGATAACGGTTCATTATATCCGCTCCGAGTCCAACTTTTTTCAGGAGTTCCGCGCTTGCGTCTCTAAAGTGTTTTTTGTCAACAATTTTGTGTATCTGCAGCGGCTCTGAAAGCGTATCAAAAACAGTCCTCCTTGGATTAAGCGACGCAAAGGGATCCTGAAATATTATCTGTACAGATTTTCTGAATGCCTTCAGGGAATCGCCTTTAAGCGCAAATATATCCCTGCCCTCAAAAAGTATCTCTCCACCTGTATGTTTCATAAGTTTCAAAACAAGGCGCGCAACAGTTGATTTGCCGCAGCCGCTTTCGCCGACAAGCGCAAACACCTTATCCTTCTCTATTGAAAAATCAATGCCATCCACAGCCTTAAGCCAGAGCGGTTCGCCTGCCAGCTTCTTTTTAACCGGGAAATATTTTTTTAATCCCTTTACGCTCAGTAGTTCCATATAATCTCTTCAGCCCTTATGCATCTTGCAAGGTGCGTGATTTCTTTTTCCGGTGATATCTGCCTGAGGTCAGGCTCTCTTTCCCTGCATGCAGGAATAACAAACCTGCACCTGTCAGAAAATTTACATCCGTCGGGAAGCCTGTCAGGACGCGGGACAGTTCCCAGTATAGGATTAAGAGGCTTGCCTTTTTCTTTTGGCAGTGAATCAAGAAGCCCCATTGTATAGGGATGCCTCGGGTTGCTGAACAACTCATTTACATCTGTGAGTTCCGCAATCCTTCCCGCATACATTATCGCAGCCCTCCGGGCGTTCTCTGAGATAATGCCAAGGTCATGTGTTATCAGAAGGACTGACATCTTTCTTTCCTGCCTTAGCCCCTGCAGGAGTTCGAGTATCTGCGCCTGAATGGTCACGTCAAGAGCTGTTGTCGGTTCATCAGCTATAAGCAGAGATGGGTTGCATGCTATTGCCATTGCTATCATCACTCTCTGCCTCATTCCTCCTGACATCTGATGCGGATATTCTTTTATCCGTATCTCAGGCGACGGTATTTTCACATCGCGCAGCAGTTCCACTGCCCTGTCAGAAGCCTCTTTTTTTGAAAGGCCG
Source organism: Thermodesulfovibrionales bacterium (assembly GCA_030018605.1). Taxonomy (GTDB): domain Bacteria; phylum Nitrospirota; class Thermodesulfovibrionia; order Thermodesulfovibrionales; family UBA1546; genus UBA1546. Next base: position 1,213 of record JASEHP010000061.1, on the reverse strand, counting down.
AGATGCGTTGTCATAACCTCGGATATCTGATACCCGATAGTCAGAACAGGATTAAGCGACGTCATTGGTTCCTGAAATATCATTGCCAGTTCTTTCCCGCGCAAACGGCGCATGGGTTCTCTGTCAAGTTTGAGGAGGTCTGCGCCTCTGAAATTTATCGAGCCTTCAGCATAAGCATTCGGAGGAAGTATGCCCATCACGGCAAGAGCTGTAAGGCTTTTGCCGCAGCCGCTTTCGCCGACAAGCCCGAACATCTCGGACTCATTGATGTTAAACGAAAGACTGTTGACTATTTTTCTTGGTTTTGCCGCGGTCCTGAATGATATATCAAGGGAGTTTATTGCGAGCAGGGACACTGCTGTTTACTTCGCCTCTGGCGAATCCTTTTTCTTGAGGAGTTGAATGTATGTCTTTGCTTCTTTCAGGCCGGGGTTTTGCTTAAGCGCATTCTCCCATTCTTCAAACGCAAGGTCTGTAAACCCTTTTGTATAATACGCCAGGCCGAGTTGAACCCATGCCTGTCCATAAGAAGGATTTATTTCCTTCGCTGTTTTAAAATGGGCTATTGCCTCTTCGTGCCTGCCTTTGCTCCTCAATGCCATGCCGATTTTAGTGTGCCCGTCAGCCAGCCTGGGATGAAGTTTAAGCGCTTTGTTGTATTCTTCTATTGCCTCCTCAAAAAGCCCGAGGTCAAAATAAAGACTGCCGAGCTTATAATGTTCATTGGCCAGATTGCCTGCCGCAAAAGGGTCAATAGAAGTGGGAGTGGGATGGGCTATCTGCGCGGCCTTTGAAAATACCTCCTGCGCCTGTTTAAATTCTCCCATGTCATTATACGCGATAGCGAGATTAAGCGACGCCTGTGTGTATCTCGGATTAATCTCAAGCGCTTTTTCAAAATATTCCGCAGCTTCTTTGGTGTTGCCTTTCAGGTGGTTAATAATACCGAGTTTATTTAATACATCCGCATACTTAGGATTGATGGCGATAACATCTTTTAAGACAGGCTCTGCCTCGGAGTATTTGCCCTCATCAAACAACTTTGTGCCGAGGTCATGCAGTTCATGCAGACGAGATTCCATGTTATTTAATATATGGATTCAAAGAGCCTTTGTCAACATTCAGTGTCAGTCACAGACACTAACCGCTGACACTATTGGTAGCGTAAAATCTTCTGTGTAAAATCTTGCGGTAAAAAAGATAAGGGTGTATT
>JASEHP010000060.1 GCA_030018605.1 Thermodesulfovibrionales bacterium | reverse complement strand
TGTTTAGATCCATTGCACCATTTTAAAATGGTGCCAAAACTTTTACAATTACCTTTGAATAATACAGGACATTAATGGAAGACCTCTCGCTACACATACTCGATATTGTTGAAAACTCTATTGCTGCCGGTGCAAATAGAATCGAGATAAGAGTTGTAGAGGATACAAGAAAAGACATTCTATCTGTTGAGATAAGAGACAACGGTAAAGGCATGAGTGAAAAAGTCCTCGAAAATGCTGTAGATCCATTTTATACAAGCCGCACAACAAGAAGGGTAGGTCTTGGATTATCCCTGCTATCTCAATCAGCAAAAGAGGCTGAAGGAGACATGACTATCAAATCAAAAGAGGATGAGGGGACAACTATTTATGCCTATTTCAAACATAGCCATATCGACAGAAAACCCATTGGCAATATGGCTGAGACACTTATTGTTTTAATTGCAGGAAATCCTGCTGTTGATTTCCTTTACGAGCACAGACTCAACAACAGAGCTTATTCTATTGATACAAAGGACATAAGAGAAGAACTCGGAGATGTGCCGCTGAGTTCTCCCGATGTGATTGAGGCTATCAGGAAAGATATCCGGAACGGGCTAAAAATCCTGTCATCTTAATATTGAAGCGCTGTCATTTAAACACCTCATCATAAAACTCACCATTAATTGCAATCCTGATTGAAAGAGCAACAAGATTTTCCGGCAAACGCATGCCTCTAAGCCTAACCATGTCTTTTTCTGTTGTAACAATCCAGTCTGCATTGCCTGTTTTTGCCTCTTTAATGATGTCTTCAATGTCCTCTTGTTTATAAGTGTAATGGTCGCTGTATTTTTTAATGCCTTCGAGGCTGCAGCCTGCTGACAAGACAGTTTTTTTGAATGATTCAGGGCTGCCTATGCCGCAGAATGCAAAAAAAATTTTATCCTTTGCCCATTCAATCGGCATTATTTCCCCTCTCAAATTCACAAATCCTGACGGCCTATGCGTAGAAAGATATACCGGCGCCTTTGAGTTATAGCTCTTTATTTCTCCGACGATGTCTTCAATCATTGCCTGACGAATATCGCCTGTTTTTGTCACGACTATAATATCTGCCCTTTCTATTTCCTTCAGAGGCTCTCTCAGCAATCCGACAGGCAGAAGCCGCCTGTTGTCAAAGGGATTCTCAGCGTCTATGAGCAGAATGTTTTTATCCCTGAAGAGGTGCCAGTGCTGGAAGCCGTCGTCAAGGATGAAAAGAATCGCTGAATCGGTCGCCTCGGGCGACTCGCCGAGGAGAGTGAATCGGTCGCCTCGGTCGACTCGCTGAGGAGAGTGAATCAGTGCATCGGGAGATTCAATCGCAAACATTCCGCCTTTGTATCTGTCAGCACATTTCACAACAGGAACATCCTTTAATGTCTCGGACATTAACAGGGGCTCATCTCCATAAAGGCGTGATGCGTGATGCGTGATGCGTGATGCGTTTACTTCATTTTTTAACCTATTACGCATTACGGATAACGCATTACGGTCTTTCACAAAGCACGGCCCTTTCGCCTTTCCCTTGTATCCCCTTGTAAGTATTATTGGATAGAAACCTCTCTTCTTAGCCTCTTCTGCAATTGCAATCACAGCAGGCGTCTTCCCTGTGCCTCCGGCAGTGATATTGCCTATGCTGATTACCTTATGCGGAAGCCGTTTCTGACTTTTCAGGGAATAATGCTTTTTTGCTGAGTACCCGAGATAGTATATGAATTCAAAAATCCCCATACAAATTATTCCGTTTTCTCTTCTAAAAATCTCTCTATCTCCTTCATTGCCTTTTCAACCGCTCCTGCCTTTTCATCATATATCTTTCTTGCCCTTTCGCCAAAGGCTTTTCTTTTTTCAGGTGAATTGAGGAGTTCCTTAAGCCTGTCAAAAAGATTTAATTCATCTGTCTCAATCGCAGCCCTTTTCTCATAAAACTCTTTAGCGAAAGGGAAGTTTTCCATGTGCGGCCCGCATATTATAGGTTTTGACCAAAAGGCAGGCTCAAGAAGGTTCTGCCCGCCGTGAGCTATGAAACTCCCGCCTATCACAGCAACATCCGAAACGCTGTAAACCGATGCGAGTTCTCCCACTGCATCAAGAATTACAATACAGGGGAACGGTGAATGGGTGAATCGGTCGCCTCGGGCGACTCGCCGAGGAGAGTGAATGGGTGAATCGCTGGATAATTGCGACCTTCTTACATAGGGAAGCCCCGTAGTTTTGACAAGCTCCTCAACTTCTCTAAACCTTTCAGGATGACGTGGCGCAATAATCAGGGTTAAATAAGGAAAGTCTTTTCTCAACTCAATATAGGAAGAAATAATCAGATCTTCCTCTCCCCTATGCGTGCTGCCTGCAATGATAACGGGATGGGAGAGCAGCTCAGTCCACTCCGGAACATTCAAAGAAGGCGCTGTGTCAAATTTAAAGCTGCCGATTACTTTAATTTTATCTTTCCGGGCGCCAAGTTCATTTATCCTGCCGGCATACACGCTATCCTGCATGCAAAAGAGGTCCACACAATCAATAATGCTCTGCATGAAAAATTTTATCCTCTTATAGCCCTTAAATGAATCATCCGATATCCTGCCGTTCATTACAATTGCAGGGATTTTGCGCTTCTTTAACGCCATCAGCAGGTTAGGCCAGAGTTCTGTTTCAATCGTAATGAAAAGATTGGGCTGTATATCTTTCAATGTTCTTTTAAGTATAAAGTTGAGGTCAAAGGGGAGATATATCACTTTTGTTCCTTCAGGCGCTTTTTCAATCGCTACTTTCTGTCCGGTGTCGGTGATTGTTGAGAGAACTAAACTGACTGAAGGGTATCTGACTTTAAGTTTTTCCAATAAAGGGACTGACGCTATGACCTCGCCCACAGAGACTGCGTGTATCCAAATCAGTGACGAGGGACGAGGGACAAGTGAATAGTTGAAAAATCCAAATTTCTCTTTAAGCCATCTTTCCCTTATATCTTTTGGCCGTTTCTTATATTGAAACGGCAGGATGAAGAATAATGCGATAGAATATAAAAAGCTATAAATCAGCCTTAGAATCATCGAACTGAAGGTCATAGAGTTTTTTGTAAAGACCGTTTGCAGTTAAAAGTTCATCGTGCGTCCCCGATTCAACAATGCGCCCCTTGTCAAATACTATTATCCTGTCCGCGTTTCTAACAGTTGACAGCCTGTGCGCGATAACAAAGGTGGTTCTGCCCTCCATAAGTGTTTCAAGCGCTTTCTGAACCATCATCTCCGATGCTGTATCAAGAGACGAGGTTGCTTCATCCAGAACAAGTATTGGAGGATTTTTAAGTATGGCCCTTGCTATGGAGAGCCTTTGTTTCTGTCCTCCTGAGAGCCTTATCCCCCTTTCTCCTATGACTGTGTCATAGCCGTGCGGCAGTGCAAGTATGAAATCATGGGCAAATGCCGCCTTTGCCGCATCCGCAATCTCCTGTTCGGTCGCCCCTTTTCTGCCGAATGCTATATTTGCGCGAACTGTATCATTAAAGAGTATTATGTCCTGACTCACAATCCCGATAAGCTGCCTTAATGACTTCAGCGTTACCTCTGAAATATTCACTCCGTCTATATAGATAGCGCCCTGCACAGGGGTGTAGAACCTTGACAGGAGGTCAGCAAATGTTGTTTTGCCTGCCCCGCTCCTGCCGACCAGAGCTATTATTTCTCCTTTTTCCACCTTCATGCTGATGTCATCCAGAGCGTCATCTTTTGTGTTCTCATACCTGAATGATACATTGCTGAATACGATTTCTCTGTTTATCCCTTTAAGCTCCTTTTCCCCCGACTTCTCCTTGGATTCCGCGAGCACACTGTCAATCCTTTCAAGCGGCGCCTTTGCCTGCTGCAAAGAATTATTCACTCCGACGAGCCTCCTGGCAGGCGTGTATATCATGAATATTGCGGTCAGGAATGAGAAGAATGCTCCGGGAGTTATCGTTTTGGCAACCACAAGGCTGCCGCCATACCATATTACAAATGCGATTCCGACGCCGGCAACTATATCCATCATCAGGGATGTTGCCTCAATTATTCTTGTAGACCTCATGAGCTCTCTGTAATAATCATGGTTGTTCCTTTTGAAGCGTGCTATTTCTTCCTCTTCCCTGTTGAATGCCTTTATTATCTTAATCCCTGAAAAAGTCTCCGACAGTATCTCTGTTATCCTTGATATTTTTTCCTGGACCCTCATGCTTACTTTTTTAAGCCTTTTGCCGAGCCTTGAAACAGTATAGAGCACCAGCGGCAGGATGATGATTGCTATTAATGTCAGGTCCCACCGCATATACATGGCAACACTGACAAGCACAATAATCGTGCAGGTCTCAACAAACAGGTCTTTAATCGTATACGCAAGCAGCCCCTGAATCGAGCCTGCATCATTTACTATTCTTGATATCATCGCTCCGGTAGAGTCCTTGCCGAAGAAACTCATCGGAAGAGATGTAGCATGGCGGTAGAGATTGTCCCTGATATCTCTAACAATCTTCGCGCCTGTAGACCGCATGAGATAAGACTGGAAAAAAGAAAAGATTCCCCTCACCGAATACGCGACAAGCACACCCAGCGCAATAAGCGGAAGGTATTCTGCCTGCTTATCCACGAATACCTTATCAACTGCAGGTTTTGCAAGCCAGGCAAGAAATCCGTTCATACCCGATATTACAAGGCTGCCCATTCCTGCAACCGCTATTCTTCCCCAGTACGGCCTTGCAAGGATTAAAATTTTCCTGATGTCTTTCATGCCGTCATCTCACATATCATTTCAGCCACTCTTTTGGAAGGGCTTTTGCCCTTAAACATTTCTTTTGCTGTCCGGAACCGTTTTATCATCTGTTCCCTGTAACCTTTATCCAGCATTATCTTTTTTAGCTCGCTTATTATGTTTTTTGCTTCAGCCTCGGACTGAAGAAGTTCTTTTACCACTTCTCTGCCTGAAATTAAGTTTATAAGCGATATATACTTTACATCAACTATAAGCCTGCCGATAAAATACGAAAAAGGAGAGAGTTTATATATCACAACCATCGGCGTTTCAAGAAAAGCTGCCTGTAATGTTGCTGTGCCTGATGCGATTACAGCCATATCAGCAATTGAAAGAGCTTTCACCGCATTCTCTTTTTCAACTTCAACTCCCTCATCTCTGAGAGCGCTGATATGGTTTTGGTATTTTTCAATAGCAACATTAGGCGCAACCGGCATTATGAACCGGCAGTTGTAATCAGGAAACTCTGCTTTAAAGTTTCTCACTACATCTATCATAACAGGCAAAAGACTCTTTAGCTCATGCGGCCTGCTTCCCGGAAGCAGGGCAATAACAGGAGAGCCTGTATTTATCCCAAAAGTTTTATGCAAACTGACTTTGTCTTCTGTCATGGATTCTATCTCTTCAAGAACAGGATGCCCCACAAATTCGCATTTCGCGCCTGTGCCTTTATATATCTCTTCTTCAAACGGCAGTATCACCGCGATTCTGTCTGATACTTCAGCGATTGTTTTTACCCTGCCTTTACGCCATGCCCACACCTGAGGGCTTACATAATACAGGACTTTTATTCCTCTCTTTTTTGCCACCTTCGCCAGCCTGATATTAAAATCTGGATAATCTATCAGAACAACAACGCCCGGAGAAAATCTGTCTATGGCGTCTACGGCTTTTTTGAATGTCGCCTTGACAGCCTTGTAAGCGGCAAGCGCCTCTGAGATGCCGAATGAACTTGCTATGCCTGCTACCATTTCCACTCCAGCCGCCTTCATTCTCTCTCCGCCAATGCCGATTATATGCGTATTAGGGCATTTTGTTTTTAATGCGTCTGCAAGAAGCGAACCGTATAATTCGCCCGAACTCTCGCCTGTAACTACCATGACAGTATTCATGGTAGAAATGAATTGCTCCGATGCACGCCGCGACGTATTGAGTTTGTCATTCCGGCTTGCAAACCTGTCATTCCGACTTGTTCGGAATCTTTCTTCCGGTTCCTGACAAGCAGGAAGGATGCTGGGCAAGCCAGCATGACAGAAAGAGGGGAAGGATTCCCACGATAATATCGGGGGAATGACAAAGAGCAACGACTAATATAAATTTTTCGTAAAGGGCAGCGGCGCATCTTAGACGACACCCTTTATCATCTCCACAATTCTTTTAATCGTCTCTTCCTCAAGGCCGGGATACATCGGAAGGGAAAGCACCTCGCGGGCCGCCTTTTCAGTAACAGGGAAATCGCCTTCTTTATAGTCAAGAAATCTTAGAGCCTCCTGCAGGTGCAGCGGAATCGGATAATAAACAACAGATGAAATGCCCTCTGCCTTTAATTTCTCCTGAACGGCATTTCTGTTCGGAGTCATGATCGTATATTGATGATACACATGATAGAAGCCGTCTTTTTCTACCGGGCATTTTACAGTGCCTGAGAGGAGCTCTGTGTAAAGAGCGGCGTTCTGCCTTCTCTTCCGGTTATATTCGTCAATCCGCTTAAATTTCACAAGCAGTATTCCGGCCTGTATCTCATCCAGCCTGCTGTTGAACCCGATTGTCTCGTGCTTGTATGCTCCTTTAGAGCCGTGATTTCTGAGTTTCTTTATATTGTCGGCAACAGCAAGGTCATTAAGCGTTACTATGCCTCCATCGCCGTAAGCGCCAAGATTCTTGCTCGGGTAAAAACTGAAGCAGCCTGCATCTCCGAAACTTCCGGCTTTCTTATTCCCGATGGAACCGCCGAATGCCTGTGCGCAGTCTTCAATTATTTTAAGGTTATGCTTCTTTGCTATTTTCTGAATCGCATCCATATCAGCAGGATGCCCGAATATATGTACAGGGATAATAGCCTTTGTTCTTGAAGTAATTTTTTTTTCTATCAGGCTTACATCTATATTTAATGTCTCAGGCTCTATATCAACGAATACAGGGATCGCTCCTGTGTAGAGTATTGCCTCGGCAGTGGCAAAAAAAGTAAACGGTGTTGTAATAACCTCGTCTCCTTCTCCTACGCCAAGTGCGTCAATGCTCAGGTGAAGCGCGTCTGTGCCTGAGGCAACGCCAATCGCAGAAGAGACATTATGGTAATCCGCAATCTTCTTTTCAAGTTCAGCAACCTTGGGGCCGAGGATATACTGCGAACTCTCCAGCACCTGTGTGAGCATGTCAAAAATCTCTCCCTTAATCTCTGCAAATTCCTTTTTCAGGTCTATCATCGGAACCATTAATTTATCACCCCATAATTTATTTTAAACTTTTAATTTTATTCGTTATGTCAAGCGCAACCTTCAGCGCATTCCTGCCCTCAATTGCCGAAACCAGGGGCTTTTTTCTCTCCCTCACGCACCTGATGAAATCTATAAGTTCTTCCTTCAGCGGCTCTTTCTTTTCGGGCTGTATTATATCAGAAGACAGGCTGTCTCCTTTTTTAGAGTAAACCCTCACCTCATGATTCTGGTAATCAATATGAATGAATGAGTCTTCCTGAAAAATTTTAAGCCTCCTCTGTTTTTCAGGCGACAGCCGGCTTGCCGTTGCAATGGCTGCGCACCCGTTCTCAAATTCAAGCCAGACCTTTGCAACATCTATCTTGTCTGTCAGCACGCTTGCGCCCCTTGCCCTTATCTCCTTCACAGGAGAAGCCGCAAAGCCGAGCATAATATCTATATCATGTATCATGAGGTCCAGCGTTATATCTATATCCGTGCTCCTGCCTGTAAAAGGCGACACCCTCTCGGACTCAAGGAACCGGGGATTTTTTATGAGCCCTGAAACAGCTATCACGGCAGGGTTATATCTTTCAACATGCCCCACTTGAACTATGCAGTTTTTCTTCGCCGCTTCGCTGATAAGCTCATCCGCTTCAGTCACGCTCACTGTTATAGGCTTTTCTATCAGGATATCTTTCCCTGCTTTTATACAGTCCATTGCTATCTTGTGATGCAAAATCGTGGGGGTGACAATGCTTACGGCATCAAGCTTAGCGATAATATCCTTGTAATCAGAATATGCCTTGCAGTTATATTTAGAGGCGAGGGCATTTGCCTTCTCTTCGTCGGTGTCAACGAGCGCTGTCAGCTCCGCGCCTTCTATCTCCGAATATATCCTTGCGTGGTGCTGGCCCAGATAGCCGACACCTATAACTCCTACTTTAACCGGCACTTTGTTGTTCCTTTAATCCCTTTCTCATTCTGTAACCTCCTCTTTCCCCCGTAAAGTAAGGGGGATGAAAGGGGGTTATTGAATTTTTCAAATTGTCTGTTATTTTGCACTAAACAGAGATTTTTGAGCAAGCGATGAAAAAGTTACGATACATCTGCGACGTTAAGGAGTAATGGATCATTATGCCAGAGCGGCATAATTACAAAAAACGGTGTCCAGAAATAGCAAATTATTTTTAAATATCAT
>JASEHP010000005.1 GCA_030018605.1 Thermodesulfovibrionales bacterium | reverse complement strand
GATGGAGTAATCACGCCTGCCATCAGTATATTGAGCGCTGTAGAAGGTTCCCGTTTAATCCCGGGACTCAAAAATCTTCCCAATCTATCAATTGTCTTTATTGCCGGGATAATTGCTATTATACTATTCTCATTTCAGCGCAAAGGGACAGAGAAAGTTGCAGGCGCATTCGGGCCTATTATGGTTGTATGGTTCACATCCCTTGCAACAGTTGGCATTTTATCTGTTCTCGAATCACCAGAGGTCTTAAAGGCGTTTAATCCGTACTACGGGATAAAATTTCTATCAGATAATGGTTTTATAGGATTCATAGCCCTTGGAGAGATAATCCTCTGCGCAACAGGCGGAGAGGCATTATATGCAGACATGGGACATCTTGGCGGGAAACCTATACGCCAGGCATGGTCAGGAGTCTTTATCGCCCTTGTGCTTAATTACCTTGGGCAGGGGGCATTCTTATTAAGATATCCCGAGGCAAAAACCATACTCTTCGAAATGGCATTCCATTATGCAGAAATCCTCTACATACCGTTCCTGTTATTAAGCATTACAGCAACTGTGATTGCATCTCAGGCAATGATAAGCGCCATGTTCTCAATAGTCTATCAGGGGATAAACACGAAACTCATGCCCATGTTCAAAGTGGATTACACATCCATTGAGAGAAGGTCACAGATATATTTAAGTTCCGTAAACTGGTTTCTTCTAATCTCAGTGCTTTTCATAATGTTTGAGTTTAAGCAGTCAAGCAACCTTGCCGCAGCCTACGGCCTTGCTGTTACAGGCACTATGTCCATTACAGGCATAATGATGGCTCTTATCTTTTATCTTAAAAAGAAACCTCTGCTCTCAGCTATTTCCGTTCTTGTAACATGCATTGCTGTTGCTTATTTCACTGCAACTTTATATAAGATACCTCATGGAGGTTACTGGTCCCTCATAATCGCATCAATCCCCCTTGCGATGATAATCCTTTATACAAAAGGGCAGAAAAGGCTTTACAGGAATATGAACTTCATGCCGTTAGAAGAATTCCTCCATAAATTTACCAGAGTATACCAGACAACCGAAAGGATAAAGGGGACAGCGCTGTTTCTTATAAGGGACGCAAAGGAGATTCCGTTTTATATAACACAGACTATGTTTTATCACGGCATCTTATACGAAGACAATATACTTGTATCCATAATCAAGAGAGACGACCCTTTCGGCGTTACGGGTTTCTTTAAAGAAGGCCTCGCAAAGGGACTCAGGGTGTTTGAGCTACAGATGGGATATATGGAAGTAGTGGACATAGAGGAGATATTAAGAGAGGCAGGCGTAGAGGAGAGGTCTGTCTTTTACGGCGTTGAAGAAATAACAACAAGCAATCCAATCTGGAAGGCTTTCTATTTCATCAAGAGAAATACCTCAACGTTTATCCGCTTCTACCAGTTCCCGCCCAAAAAACTTCACGGCGTCCTGACAAAAGTGGAGTTGTAGTATGCGAGATAAATGCGGAGGAGCAGCAAATCTGAGAACCCCTACCCTTAGTGTAAAGAGGTGTCCCGAATGTGATGCCAATGTGGAAATCTTTTCAACCGATACAGAGACAAGATGTGGCAGATGCGGATTTATCATATACAACGAGCTTGAGTCATGCATTCAGTGGTGCAAATACGCAAAGGAATGTGTTGGAGAAGAACTCTATAAGAAATTGAAAAAGCAATAAAAGCACTTTAATCACCTTTGCCGTTTATACCCTTCCGCCTTTTTTATCATTCCGCTTGTCCATTCAGGAGTTCTGAGCGCATGGATATGCGTATATGTTGCAAGGACATTCCTGTAGCATAATCCGTCCATGCCATTTATAATCCCCTCTCCCCTTTTCATCCCAAAAGCGAAATAGATATTTCTTGCATTGAATTCTGAGACTGCATAGGGATTAACGACGCGGGAATAATGGAATTCATGGCCTTTAATTACAGCGCCCTTTTTGTAGAAAGGATTGCCGCGTGATACTTCAACGATAGAATAACCGTGAGCCTGAGGCTTTTTCTCAAGGGCGAACTTAACTGGAAATATTCCCGCCATCGGATATTCCTTTCCTTCAAGAACAAGAGCGCTGCCGAGATACATCAGCCCTCCGCACTCGGCATAAACAGGCAGTCCGTCCTCTATCGCCCTCTTCAGTGAATTTCTGAAGGCTTTATTCTTTGCAAGGGCAATCGCATTTGTCTCAGGAAAACCTCCGCCGATATAGAGAGCGTCAATATCAGGTAGTTTTTTCTCTTTGAGCGCGCTTATTTCAATAAGCTCTGCTCCTTTTTTTTCAAGCTCTTCAAAGTTCTCAGGATAATAGAACTGGAAAGCCGAATCACGGATAACGCCGATATTAACAATAGAGTTAGGGGTTAGGGGTTGGGGGTTAGTTTTTTTTATCTTACTAATCCCTAATCCCCAATCCCTAACCCCTGCCTCCATTGCAATCTTCCATATTTTGTCTATGTCAAGATATTTCTCTGCTATTTCCGAGCAGAATGAGATTGCCTTTTCAACCTCAGGATGCTCATGAAAAGGGGTAAGCCCCATGTGCCTCTCCGACATAAAATCTTTTCCAAGTTTCGGGATAGCGCCAAGCACAGGTATCTTGCAGTACCTCTCAATTGACTCTCGTATGATATTTTCATGTCTTGCGCCGGCAATCCGGTTAAGGACAACACCGGCTATATTGACCTTGCTGTCAAACTTTTGCATTCCAACAACAGTTGCCGCAGCCGTCCTTGTGACCTTTGTGCAATCAAGGACAAGGATAACAGGGCATTTGAGAGTCTTGGCAAGCTCTGCGGTGCTGTAGGTGCCTTTGGAATCCATGCCGTCATAAAGCCCCCTGTTGCCTTCTATAACAGCGCAGTTAGCATATCCGAAATGCGTTTTAAAAGACGAGAGTATCTTTTCTTTGCCTATCATGAACGGGTCAAGGTTATAGCATGGATTCCTAGCTGCGGATGCGAGCCAGCCTGCGTCAATATAATCAGGGCCTTTTTTGTAAGGGATAACCTTCATGCCCTTCTTCCCGAGCGCGGCTATCAGCCCAAGCGAAAGTGTAGTCTTGCCAGAGCCGCCCTTAATGCCCGCGATAATAATTCTCGGATATTCTTTTTTCATATAAATAATAAGAAATTATAGCTGAGGGAAGTCGGTTCTGTATACAAACAAAAAAGGACAAAGTTAATCCCTTGTCCTTTTTTGTATAAAAATCAAAAACAAAACTTGGTTTATTTAATAAGACCTTTTTCCCTTAGGTACTCTTCGCTTGGGATCTCAACCGAGCTTGCGCCTCCGCCATAGGAATACATGAGCTTTCCTACGTCTATCATGCCTCTGAGAGCCTTCTTCACTTCATCTGCAGGCGCTCCCTCAGCCTCTGATACGCCCTTGATTATGTCCTTTTCTTTAAGTTTCTTCTTCCCCTTTGCCGCTTCACAGAAGGCATAAATTTTGTTCTGAAGTTCTGTCATTTCCATGATACCTTACCCCCTTTTTATCTGGGATTGGGGATTAGGGTTTGGGATTTAGCGTTTTTACCAACCCCTAATCCCTAACACCTAACCCCTAATTATTGTTACCACTTAAACGTCGCTGATGTTCTCATGGTATCGCGCATGAATGTAAAGTCGTCAATTGACTGGAATGTGAAGTCAATGCCGGTAAGAGAGAAGAACCTCTCCCATCCTATTCTCTCTATCCACTCTCCAATCCTCTCGTGCTTCTTTGCATTCTTGGCATATACCTCAACGATGTGTTTTATTGCTGCAACAACCTTGGGCCATCTCGGCGGCTCGTTTGAGATGTAAGGGATAACAAGCTTTGAGAACTTGGGGTTTGTCCTGAGGCTGTTTATCTTGCCTCCTACAACTATTGCAACACCGTCGCGCTCAGGGTCCTTAATGTTGATCGGCGGGCAGACTGTGAAGCAGTTGCCGCAGTACATACACTTTTCAGCATTGATCTTAACGCTCTTCTGCGCCGGATCAGGGCTTATTGCTCGTGTCGGGCATGAACCTATAACAGTCGGCAGCTCGCACATGTTCTTGAATTTTTCATGTACAATTGTAGGAACCTTTGTATGAACCGCAACAACAGCTATGTCTGAGCAGTGAACAGCGCCGCACATATTAACACAGCAGGCAACTGCAAGCCTGACCTTATTCGGAAGTTTTTTAGTTTCAAAATAATCATAGAGTTCATCCATCATAGCCTTGACCAGACCGGATGCGTCTGTACATGCGCCGTGGCAGTGAACCCACCCCTGTGTATGCACAACATTTGTAATGTGAGGGCCGATACCGCCCATCTTGAAGCCGCGGTCCTTAAGCTCTTTCTTCAAAGACTCAAGCTTCTTCTCGTCTGATACAAGAAATTCCACATTGTTTCTTGTTGTGTACCTGAGGTGTCCATCGCAATACTTTTCTGCTATATCGCACTGTTCACGGATTGTCTCTGTTGAGAGCAGCCTCGGAGATGCAACCCTCACCGTCCAGAGCTTGTCTCCGCTCTCTGCTACATGAACCATGGTTCCTGGTGTCAGGACTTCATGGTATTTCCACTTGCCGTAATTCTTCTGTATAACAGGCGGCAAGAACTGTTTATAATGAGGCGGCCCGATGTCTGTTTTTCTCTGTGGTAATGCCATCTTAAATATCCTCCCTATTAAATTTTATTAAAATTTATACTTTCCTGTTTTCTTTTCTTCTGCTTCCTTAGCTTTGTAAGCAGCTATATCTTCATCCGTATAGAACATGAACGGATCCTTCCTCGGTTCCTTAATCTGCTGAGGCTGAGGCTGCACTCCGATTGCTTCAAGGAACGACCTCATGCCCTTCATCTCTATAACCTCGCCTATTCTCTCTCTGGGTTTTGCATTATCATCCCACCATTCCCATATCTTTCTGATAAGGTCTTTGAGCTCGGTATAAGGCGGCTCAACCTTGATAAACGGCACGATGACCCATGAAAGCAGTGAACCGACAACGATAGGAGCCTTACTTCCAATACATATTGTTGCCCCTCTCTCGCCGCTCGGTTTCAATGCCTTTGTCATCCTTGTTATGCAGTGCATACACCTGTTGCATTCGGCATTATTTATCTTAAGTTCTTTGCCGTCATAGCTCATGCATTGTGTAGGGCACATGTTTACAATTTCTGCATTTATATCCATTGTCTTTGCATAATTCTTCACTTCGGCCTGATCAATCTTTATATCGCCCTTCCATGTGCCGATAATGGACATATCGGCGCGTGCTATGGATGCGACACAGTCGCATGCGCAGCCTGACGCCTTTATCTTGAATTTATATGAAAATGTCGGCCTGTGGAGTTCATCCTGGAATTCCTGTGTGAGCGCATATGTGAGGTCAAGCGTATCATAATTTGCCCATTCGCATCTTGCAGGTCCGATACAGCAGCTTGGCGTTCTCAGGGCTGAACCTGAACCTCCGAGGTCCCAACCACGGGACGAATATTCGGCAAAAATCGCCTCAAGCGCATCTGTCTTTGTGCCTAAGAGTACGATATCGCCTGTTGAACCATGCATATTTGTAAGACCGCTTCCGTATTTATCCCATATATCGCATATTTCTTTCAGCGCCTTGCTTGTGTAGAAAAATCCGCTCGGCTGGTTTAATCTCACGGTATGGAAATGCGCTACACCTGGAAATTCCCCGCCTAATTCTGAATATCTTCCGATAACGCCGCCGCCATAGCCGAGTACGCCGACTATACCGCCGTGTTTCCAGTATCCAACCTTGGTGCTGTAACATTTTTCAAGATGACCGAGAGCGTCATTTGCCATCTCGTTGTTCTTGGCGGCTTTTTTCATCTCTGTGACAAAGCTTGGCCACGGACCTTTTTCAAGGTCATCAATCAAAGGCGTATTATACTTCTTCATCAAATTCCTCCTCCGTGTGGTTTTTATAGCCTAAATTTAGTGAAAAAATGTAAGCTAAACAGATTAAAACACCTTCCGTCTAATGGTCAAATAAAAAAAATTAATTTACAAATCATAATTATTTATTACCAATAAGTCCACTGTGGCCAAGTGTTATATCAGACTTTATATCAAATGCTAAATGCCTCCGGCTAAGGAAATGTCATCAAAATATGTTATAACTATAGGTTTTTAAAGATAATTTTGTCAAGGATATTACGCATCTCTGCTGAGAAATCTTATCGCTTCTTTCACCTTCTCTAAATCTACCTGCGTATTGAGGCAGGGGCCAAAAGGCCGTTCGTTTGGAACCCCCAGTACAGGCAAAGGATAGATATCAACAATTCCGCTGCTAAGGTCTGTTTCACAGGCAACAGCAACTATCGCCTCTGGCATTAAATCCTTTACAATCCTCCTTGCAAGCGTACCGCCTGTAGCGACAGAAAGATTGAGCTTATTCTCATCAGCAATCTGAATAAGGTCTTTTATCTCGCACTTGCCGCATCCCTCACAGTTATATATATTATGCGTAAGCCTTATTGTGCATTCATCTATCTGAATACAGTGCGGCAAGAGTAACAGTATTTTTTTTGTTTTCGGATTTTCAGCCCTGACAAGCCTGTTGTTAAGATTTATAATAAATCCCTGCAATTGCTCTTTCTTATCCTTTCTGAAAGAGCCGATAACCATAAGCATGGGATACAAAAACCTCAACGCCAATCCCCTTATCCATCTACGGCTCATTGAGATACATCCCTTCCTTTATATTCCTGCCCTGAAGAAACGCCTTTGCCGGCATCACTTTTTTATTCTGGGGCTGGAGTTCGAGAATTGAGAGCAGTCCGTCTGCTGTGCCCACAAGTAATTCACCGCCCTCTGCTTTTTCTATCCTCCCGGGTATTCCGGAACCGGCAACTGTCTTAACTTTTATAAGTTTAATCATTTCCCCATCCAAATAACAATATGCTCCTGGCCATGGGCGCATTCCTCTTACAAAATTGTAAAGTTCTAAAGCCGTCTTTGACCATCTGACCAGACCATTCTCTTTTTTGATAACAGGCGCATAAGAAGCCTCGCCCGACTGTTTCCGTGGTTTCAATGAGCCGTCTTTTATTTTCCCTATAGTCTTAATCAAAAGCGCTGCTCCAAGTTCAGACAACCTGATGCTCAGGGTTTCAGTTGTATCGTCACCGCTAATTTGAAGTTCTTCCTGAAGCATGATGTCACCTCTGTCAAGCCCTTTATCCATAAGCATTGTCGTAATGCCGGTCTTTCTCTCGCCATTTAGTATCGCCCATGCAATCGGAGCAGCGCCCCTGTATTTTGGAAGAAGCGATGCATGGACATTTATGCAGCCCAGCGCAGGAAGCCTGAGGATATCCTCCGTAAGAATCTTTCCGTAAGCCACAACTGCTATAAGTTCGGGCTTGATTGATGAAAGTTCATTCAGAAAAGCAGCATCATTCATTCTCTCAGGCTGCAGTACACGTATGCCGTTTTCCACTGCGAGTTCCTTTACAGGCGGCTGCGAAAACAGATGCCCCCTTCCCTTTTTCCTGTCAGGTTGTGTTACAACTGCAGAGATTTCTTCTCCAGCCTGAATTAGCACTTTAAGCGACGGGACTGCAAATAAAGGGGTGCCAAAGAAGATTATGCGCATTTATCTCCGGGTTTAAAATTAAAAATTAAAAGTTAAAAATTATGATTCCTTAAATTTACCGCTTAAAGTTTTTTTATAGCGCTTTTTAAAAAACTCTCTCTTGATGGGGCTCAGCCTGTCAATGAAGAGTAATCCGTCAAGATGGTCTATCTCATGCTGAAGCGCCCTTGCAAGAAGGTCTCCGCCTGCTATCTCTACGGGGTTGCCTTTTCTGTCAAAACCCTTTACCAGAACCTCCTCTGCCCTTTTTACCTTTGCCCTGTACTCATGGATACTGAGACACCCCTCTTCAGCCTCAACAGAGCCTTTTCTTGCAACAATCTCCGGGTTTATTAGTACCATAAGGGGTGTTTTTTCATCAGCCACGCTTACATCTATTACGCACAGCCTCTTTGAAACTCCAACCTGATTAGCTGCAAGGCCAACACCTTTCGCAGCATACATTGTTTCTATCATGTCATCTATCAATCTTTGGATGTTGCTGTTTATGTCAATAACAGGAGCAGTTTTTTCCTTTAATATCTTTTCAGGATATCTTTTAATCTCAAGCACCGCCATCCTTTATTATAAACCATTTTAAGCTAAGCGAAGAAATGATAATAACAGGAATAAGGGAAATGCCTCCCTTATTCAAATCTGTTAGAATACTCCATGCATCCGATAGAGATAATCAGAAAATATTACAATCCAGAATCCGAGGCATATAAGTTCCTTATTCAGCACAGCAAAATGGTGGCAAAAAAGGCAGTTGAAATTGCTGAGAGGGTCAAGCATCTGAATCCTGATATAAAATTTATTGAAGAGGCAGCAATGCTGCATGACATAGGCATATTTCTCACCAAAGCTCCCCAAATTGGATGTTTCGGAGACAAACCCTACATATGTCACGGCTATCTCGGCAGAGAACTTCTGGAGAAAGAGGGATTCCCAAAACACGCAATCGTATGCGAGACACATATAGGTGTCGGGCTTACAATCGCAGACATAGAAAAAAACAATTTCCCTATTCCAAAAAGAGACATGATACCAACCACCATAGAAGAAAAAATTATATGCTTTGCCGATAAATTCTTTTCAAAGGACAATGAACCGGTCAAAGAAAAACCAATCTCAAAAGCAAGAGGATTTATAGCGAGATTCGGGGAAGATAAACTCGGGCAGTTCGATGAGTGGGTAGAATTATTTAAGGAACCATCCTAAACGCAAAAATTAACGAGTTCCTTAATCTTACATTTTTAACTTTTAATTTTTATTTTTTCTTCAGCGCCCTCTCGACAGTCCTTATCGCGCAGAATTCTCCGCACATGCTGCAGACCTCGCTTTCTGTCGGAGGAATCCCTGCACGCCACTCCTTCACTTTTTCAGGATTAAGGCTTAAGGCAATCTGTCCGTTCCAGTCAAGCGCTTTCCTGCATTTTGCCATTTGAATGTCTTTGTCAATCGCTCCTTTAATGCCTTTTGCAATATCAGCGGCATGTGCTGCAAGTTTTGATACGATAACTCCTTCTTTAACATCCTCTATAGTCGGAAGCCTTATATGCTCTGAGGGCGTAACATAACAGAGAAAATCCGCTCCTGCTGCTCCTGCAATAGCGCCTCCGATAGCTGCTGTTATGTGGTCGTAACCCATTCCTATGTCTGTTACCAATGGCCCAAGTACATAAAACGGCGCTCCTTTGCAAATCTCTTTTTCGAGCTTTACATTAAGTTCAACCTGATTCAATGGAACATGTCCTGGACCTTCAATAATCACCTGCACATTTTTCTCCACAGCCAAATCCCTCAGTTCTCCGAGCGTGAGGAGTTCCTCTATCTGCGTCCTGTCTGTTGCATCTGCAAGGCATCCCGGACGCATCCCGTCGCCAAGGCTTAACGTCATGTCATACCTATATGCAATTTCCAATAGCCTGTCATACTGTTCAAGAAGAGGGTTTTCCTTTTCGTTATATATCATCCATTCAAGGAGGAATGAGCCTCCCCTGCTCACTATGTCTAGAATCCTTCCTTCTTTTTTCAATCTCTCTACTGCCTTCATTGTGAGTCCCGAATGAACAGTAATAAAATCAACGCCTTCTTCCGCGTGTTCTTCTATTACTTTAAAAAGGTCATCAGGAGTCATCTTTGCTATAGAGCCTCTCTTTTCAGCAGCGCGAACAGCAGCTTCATATATGGGCACAGTTCCCACCGCAACAGGTGATTTCTCAAGCATCATATTCCTGAGTTCTTTTGTCGGCCCTCCTGTTGATAAGTCCATGACGGCATCAGCGCCGTATTTAACAAGGACTTCAAGCTTTTTCATCTCATCGTCTACTGAAATCCTGTCCTTTGAGGTGCCGATATTGGCATTTATTTTTGTGCGCATGTTCTTCCCGATACCAAGAGGCTTTATTTTGTGGTTTATGTTTATCGGAATAACGCTCACGCCTGATGCAATGTCTTCTGAAAGCTGCTCAGGCGTTAACCCCTCATCAGATGCAACAAGCTTTACCTCATCAGTGATAATTCCCTTTTTTGCCAGTTCTATTCTTGTCATTTATAAACTCCCTTAGCAGTCATTCCCGCAAGCATAGCGCGTCGGGAATCCTTCTTGAAGAAAGATTCTCGATGCGAGTCTTCGCTGAGAGTCGCTACGACCGGACAAGCCGGAATGACAAAAATATGGACTCTATTTACCCTAACAACTTCAAAAACTCCTTTGTCTTTTCTTTAATATCTTTAGCCCCTAAAATTCCACTTATCAATGCAACACCATCAGCGCCTGCATCCATAACCTCTTTAATCCTATCCTGCTTTATTCCTCCAATTGCAAAAACCGGAATTGAAATCTCAGCCTTAGCTTTTCTGATAATATCAGCCCCGATAGGCTTGCCGTATTTCAGCTTTGACGGCGTACTATAAATCGGGCCGAATGTTATAAAATCAGCTCCTGATTTTTCAGCTTCTCTTGCCTCCTCAATAGTGTGCGTTGACACGCCAATAAGAAAACGTGATGCGTGATGCGTAATGCGTGATGCGTGAACAACCTTCCTTACGGCATGAGCAGGTATGCTATTCTGCCCAAGATGAACGCCGTCGGCCTCAACAGATAGGGCAATATCAATCCTGTCATTAATGAATAACTTGGCCTCGTATTTATTTGTTAACTCTCGCATCTTGTATGCCATATCCAGTAACTCCCTTGTGCCTAAATCCTTCTCCCTAAGCTGTACAGCCTTAATACCGCCCTTTAATGCCTTCCCAACTACAGTAACGAGTGACAAGTGACGAGTAACGAGTTTTCTGTCTGTAATTAGATAAAGCTTAAAATCTATCAGCTCATCACGCTTCACGCTTTACGCCTCACAGTCTTATAGCATTCCCTCAATCGGACTGCTCGCAGCGGCATAAAGTTTTTTAGGAATTCTGCCTGCCTTATACGCAAGCCTGCCTGCAATCACCGCATGTTTCATAGCGCTTGCCATCGCAATCGGATCTTTTGCCCCTGCAATCGCAGTGTTAAGAAGCACCGCATCACAGCCTAATTCCATCGCAACAGCAACGTCAGATGCAGTTCCTACACCAGCGTCCACGATAACAGGAGCTTTCACTGTCTCTAAAATAATCTTGATATTGTATGGATTCCTTATTCCAAGTCCGGAGCCTATTGGAGCAGCCAACGGCATCACGGCAACAGCGCCTGCATCAATAAGCCTTTTCGCCATTATTGGGTCATCATTGGTGTATGGGAATACAAGGAAGCCTTCCTTTGCGAGAATCTCAGTAGCGTTGAGAAGGCCGATAACATCTGGAAAGAGTGTCTTTTCATCTCCAATTACCTCAAGCTTAATCATATCCGAAATCCCTGCCTCTCTTGCGAGCCTTGAATATCTAAGGGCATCCTCAACATTGTAACAGCCGGCAGTATTCGGAAGAATCTTGTATTTCTTTGGGTCAATATAGTCAAGCAGGTTTTCGGATTTCCTGTCTATGATATTCACCCTTCTTACAGCAACAGTGACAACATCAGCGCCAGATGCCTCAATCGCTTTCTTTGTCTCCTCAAGGTCTCTATACTTCCCTGTCCCAACCCAGAGGCGTGATTTGAATTCTATCCCTTTGATTATTAACTTGTCTTCCATAAATTCTCCTTTCAGTCAGTATCAAAGCGTCAAAGTGTCAGAGCATCAGAGCCTTTAAAACTTTGACCCTGTGATACTTTGATACTTTTAGCATTCTACTTCAAACATCCTCCTCCGATAAAATTCACAATCTCCACCTTATCACCTTCTTTAAGCCTGTAAACCTCATAGTCGTCTCTTTTGATTATAGAAAGATTCACCTCAACAGCAACCCTGCCCTGAACTATCTTGAGTTCATCAAGAAGTTCCTTGACCGTAGCCGCGTTAGAATCTATGTTTTCTCCGTTAACTGTCAAGCGCATAAAATAAAAAACCGCATCCCTCAAGAAAGGATACGGCTGCCTTAAAACAACTCCCTAATTCCTCCGCCGGCATTACCCGTATCAGGTTCAATGGGTCTCCCGATAAAATCGGGACTCTCAGGCTCTTGCCTCCCCCAGGGGTTGATTTGAGTATAGTGGAGATTTTACAAGAATGTCAAATCAGCGTATTTATTTTATGCGCAAGGCACCCTGCACCAAAACCGTTCTCCACATTCATGACGGCAATCCCTGGCACGCATGAGTTGAGCATTGCAAAGAGCGCGGTTAGACCGCCAAGGCTTGTGCCGTAGCCTGTTGAAGTCGGGACTGCTATTATGGGTTTGTCCGTAAGACCTCCAATAACAGATGGAAGCGCGCCCTCCATCCCTGCAATGACAATGATAACCCTGGCATTCTTAATATATTCCTTATTGTCCATAAGCCTGTGAAGTCCGGCAACTCCGACATCATAAAGAGCATTAACCCTGCTTCCAAGAAACGAGGCGGTGACAGCTGCCTCCTCCGCAACAGGAATGTCAGATGTCCCTGCTGTAAGAACAAGAATATTCCCTGTTTTTTTCTTTTCCTCTCCTATTGAAATAATTCCTGATGCAGGATGAAAAACAGCGCCCTTGATTTTAAGGGCATTATAAATATCTTTAGCAGCTTTAGTAATGAGAAATCTTTTGCTTTTTTTATACATTGCCTTTGCAATACTTATCACCTGTTCCTCTGTCTTTCCCGACGCAAAAATAACCTCAGGCACTCCCTGCCTCAGATGCCTGTGGTGGTCAACCTTAGCAAATGAGATGTCTTCGTATGGAAAGTGCTTAAGTTTTTTTACTGCGCCTTCAACAGAGATGCCGCCGCTTTTTACCGACAAGAGAATCTTTTTTATTTTGTCGTTGTTCATCCCTGAAATTAAAACTCAGACTTAAAAGCGCGGTTCATGAGGTCATTGACAGCCTCTGCGGGACTTTTGTCCTCGTAGAGGACTTTGTATACCTGTTCCGCAATAGGCATCTCAACATTATATTTTTTTGAAAGGTGATAGGCTGATTCAGCGGTATCCACACCCTCTGCAACCGCCCTTGTCTGTGAAAGAATATCAGCGAGTTTCATGCCCTGAGCAAGTTTAACTCCTGTCGTGTGATTCCTTGAAATTGCGCTTGTGCATGTCAGCACCAGATCTCCAAGCCCGCTTAATCCGAAAAAAGTCTCCTCTTTTGCGCCCATCGCAAGGCCAAGCCTCCTCATTTCGGCAAGCCCTCTTGTTATCAGCGCAGCACGCGCATTATTGCCCAGTCCGAGACCGTCAGATATTCCTGCAGCGATAGCCATCACATTTTTCAGCGCCCCGCCAAGTTCAACGCCGATTAAGTCATTGTTAGTATAAACCCTGAAATGATTTGTATTTAAAATTTCCTGAAGCAGCAAGCCTGTGTCCTTATCTTCTGTTGCAAGCGTTACTGCCGTAAGTTTTTTCATTATCGCCTCTTTTGCAAAGCTGGGGCCTGAAAGCACAGCGATCTTATGCCCTGTGATTTCTTTGAATATAGAAGAAACTGTCAGAAGAGTTCCGCGTTCTATCCCTTTTGATGCGCTTATGATTACAGCCTCGTCGGGAATATAAAAATCCGCCTTTTTGAATACTGCTCTTGTATATTGTGTCGGCATAGCGCTCACGATATATCTGGCCTGTTTTACAGCTTCATCTAATTTATGCGCGATTCTTATGTTGTCAGGAATAGTGATGTCAGGCAGGTAAATACTGTTTATCCTTGTGTTCCTTATCTCTTCGGCAAGGGATTCCTCGTATACCCATAGAGAAATGTCATAACCCTTCTCGGACAAAATACATGCAAGGGTTGTACCCCAACTGCCTGCGCCTATGACTGCAATATAGCCCATAAACAATTATCCTATGCTTTAAAAATTAATCTGATATTGCGAGAAAATTTATTTTTCGATACATTGTGCGTTATGCAAGATACAGGATGCACAATGCATGACAGAAAATCCTTTATTATGTAGCTTGAATCCTGAATCAAGCATCTTAAATTCTCATCGAGTTAAAGAAATTTTTGAGCAATGTCAGATTAATCTATCCTACCATTTTATCAGCACCGACGCCCATGTAAGCCCGCCGCCGAAAGCCTCAAGAAGAACATAATCTCCGTCCCTTACCCTGCCCTGCCTGACAGCCTCATCAAGCGCAATGGGTATGGAGGCGGCAGATGTATTCCCGTATTTATCAATATTGACAAAGACCTTTTCCATCGGAATATTAAGCCGTTCAGCAGTTGCCTGTATGATTCTCAGATTCGCCTGATGAGGTATAAGCAGGGAAAGCTGGGAAGGCTTGAGCTTATTTTCCACAAGGGTTCTTGACGCAAGATTTTCCAGTGTCCTTACAGCAACCTTGAATATCTCGTTGCCTTTCATTTTAAGATAGTGCATCTTCTTTTTCAGTGATTCTTTAGAGGGAGGATTAATCGAGCCTCCGCCCGGCATGTGCAGGAGTTCCCACAGCGCTCCGTCAGACCTTATATGTGCAGAGACTATTCCCCTGTTTTCATCCGTTGCTTCCAGTATTGCGGCTCCCGCGCCGTCGCCAAAAAGCACGCAAGTTGTCCTGTCTTCCCAGTCGGTAAATCTGGAAAGGACTTCTGTGCCTACAAGTAGTATTCTCTTGTAAGCGCCGCTTTTTATAAAACTGTCTGCTATCGAAAGCCCGTAAAGAAATCCTGAACATGCGGCATTTACATCAAAGGCAGCAGCTTTTTTTATGCCAAGCTTATGCTGAAGATGGCATGCTGTTGCAGGTGTAGGCATGTCTCCTGTGACCGTTGCAACAATTATCAATTCAATATCTTTCGGCTTTATGTCTGTCCTCTTGAAAGCTGCCTTTGCAGCCTCATACGCAAGATCAGATGCCGCCTCTTTCTCGCTTGCTATCCGCCTTTCCCTGATGCCTGACCTCTCCCTTATCCATTCATCAGACGTATCAACCATCTTTTCAAGGTCAAAATTGGTAAGCACACGCTCCGGCGCGTAAGAGCCTGTTGCGATAATCTTAGCCCTTAACAACAGTCTTCTCCTTTGCGCGAAGATTCAATATCTCCTCTGAGATAATCTCATGCACTTTCTTTCTGGAAAACTCCGCTGCAACCTTGATTGCATTTCTCACTGCGCGCGATGAAGATCTTCCGTGGCTTATTATGCATGTGCCGTTTATCCCGAGCAGGGGCGCACCGCCATATTCGGCATAGTCTGTTTTCTTTCTGAAGCTCTTCAGCGCAGGCTTCATAAAAAGATACCCGACCCTTCCTGTTGCCATTCCTGCAATCTCCCTTTTTAGCATTTTTATTATCATATCAGCAAGCCCTTCGCTGGTTTTCAAAAACACATTACCTATAAACCCATCGCAGACCACCACATCAGCATCGCCGGAAAAAACATCTTTCCCCTCTATATTTCCTGTAAAATTCAGATTTGTGCCTTTAAGAAGCTTGAATGCCTCTCTGGTAAGTTCATTGCCCTTCACGTCTTCCTCTCCTATGCTCAGAAGCGCCACCTTTGGCTCGCGCTTGCCGAAAATCGCCTTGCAATATGAACTGCCCATCAATCCAAACTGAAGCAGATTCTCTGCCTTGCAGTCAACATTTGCGCCGGCATCTATCAGAACAAACAGGCCCTTGAGTGTAGGTATTGTCGCTGCGATTGCAGGCCTGTCAACACCCTTTGATGTTCCGAGAACAAAGAGAGCCGAAGCCATTGCAACGCCTGAATTGCCTGCGCTCACCACTGCGTCAGCTTCTTTATTTTTCACGGCATCAACAGCGCGCCTGATAGAGGAATCCTTTTTTTTCCTGAGAGCGGTAACAGGAGACTCATGCATTCCTATGACCTGAGAGGTCTGCCTGATATGAATGCGGTTGGATGTGCAGCGCCTGTCCTTCAGTTCTTTTTTGATCTGTGCCTCGTCCCCGAAAAGTATGACCTCAAGGTCGTCGTATTCGCTTACACTCTCAACAGCGCCCTCTACCGTGACAGCAGGGGCATAATCGCCCCCCATGGCATCAAGGGCAATCCTCATGCTTCCTTTTCAACTATTTCAAGAACCTTATTGCCGTTATACGAACCGCAGCTTGGGCAGGCCCTGTGCGACAGCTTTAATTCCTTACATTCAGGGCACGAGCTGAGATTGGGCGTCTGTCCCTTCCAGTTTGCCCTGCGCTTGTCCCTTCTTGTCCTTGTATGTCTGTGCGTCGGATTAGCCATTTTTTTTACTCCCTTCTTAACAATTCTTTCAGAACCTCAAGTCTTGAGTCTGTTTTATCTAAACTGCAACTGCATTTATTCACATTTAAGTCTGTCCCGCATTTGGGGCATATGCCCTTGCAGGTTTCGCTGCACAGAGGTTTCATGGAAACATTCAAAAGTATCTGCTCTTTCAGCAGTTCCGTGATATCAAACTCATCTCCGGAATAAAATCCTGTCTCCAGTTCATCTTCCCTGATCTCGTGTTTGCCCTCAGCCTTTAATTCCTCGGCAGGGTGATACGTTACAATGAATGGAGCGCTTATTTCAGATGTATAGTTTTTCAGGCATCTGCTGCATTCAAGCTCCGCACTTGCCGTTATCTCACCCTGTATTACAACCTCGGGCATTATCTTCCTTATGCTCAACTGCCCTTTTACAGGAGAAACCAGTTTTATAACATCTGACTCAAGCGTCTCATCAATTGTAAGTTCCAGACCCTCATCAGGTATCTCTGAAATCAATATCTTCATTTTTTCAGCCCGGTCTGATCCGCAGAGGCGGAAAAGACCATTAAAGAAAAGTGTTTAATTATAAAGAATGCATTAAAAGCATGTCAAGGAAACCTCTGCCTTCCCGAGATTCAATTTTAACCTTCTCATAATCAGATTTTAGCCGAATTGCAACAGGAAGGAAAGCTTTTTCCTAACTGCCGCCTATTTATAAACCTCTTCACATTTATACCTTGAAAATCTTTTATGTACAGGGTAGCCGCATTTTTTTCTGGAATGTTTGTCTGCTGATTTGGTAGTCTTTCCAATATGAAAAGACAACCAGTCACTTCCCGCAATCCGTGGACATTCGTTCCCTCCCTCTATTTTGCCGAAGGACTGCCTTACATCATCATCAACACTGTTTCGGTCATCCTGTATAAAAAGATGGGCATTGATAATGCGAGCATCGCATTCTGGACAAGCTGGCTCTATTTGCCATGGGTCATCAAGATGTTCTGGAGTCCGCTCGTGGACATCTACTCAACGAAAAGAAGATGGATTATCTCAACGCAGTTTGCTATGGCTGTCTGTCTGTTTCTTGCTGCGTATGCGCTGAACACAGAGGGATATTTCTTCCTTTCCCTATCAGCCTTTATTGCCAGCGCATTCGTTTCTGCCACTCATGACATCGCCACAGACGGGTTTTACATGCTGGCACTAAACAAGGAAGAGCAAGCTCTGTTCGTAGGCATCAGGGCTACATTCTACAGGCTTGCCATGATCTTCGGCTCAGGACTGCTCATATATGCGGCGGGCCGAATAGAGGCTGTCACTGGCAGCATTCCATTGAGCTGGACAGTCGTTATCAGTACAGCAGGCATTGTATTCGTTTTGGCGCCGCTATATCACACATTCGTGCTTCCCTTTCCTGCGACAGACAGCAAACGTTCACCACGTGACGCTGCGAGTGATGTTTCTTTTCTTGAAATATTCAGTTCTTACTTCAGACAGGAAAAAATCTGGGCCATCATCGCTTTTATACTGCTCTACCGTTTTGCTGAAGCAATGCTTCTGAAGCTGGCCCCGCCTTTTTTACTGGACTCCAAAGGTGCGGGCGGGCTGGGACTTTCCACCTCACAGGTCGGGCTCGCATACGGCACAGTGGGCATGATATGTCTTGTTTTAGGAGGAATCCTCGGCGGATGGCTCATATCTAAATTCGGGCTCAGAAAGTGCATCTGGCCCATGGCAATTACGCTCCATTTCCCGGATATTTTCTATGTATATATGGCGTATACTCAGCCGGAGATTGTGCTTACCTACGTCCTTGTTGCCTTGGAACAGTTCGGCTACGGCTTGGGATTCACGGCATTCATGGTCTATCTCATGTACGCTGCACGGGGCAGGCACAAAACATCCCACTTCGCTATTTCCACAGGCATTATGGCTCTGGGCATGATGCTGCCGGGATTCATCAGCGGGTATCTCCAGCAGGCAGTCGGATACAGGATGTTCTTTGTCATTGTCTGCGTCCTCGCGATCCCCGGCATCCTGACCATTCTATTCATTCCCAAAGATGAAAAACCGGATTACGAGTGACATTTAACAAACCGGATACTTTCCCCTGCTTAATTCCATGCAGAACTTATTTATGGCTGAAAACTCTTTCTCGAATATCTCCTCTGCCGTCTTTGCTATCTCGCCAATCTTTCTTCCCTTCTCAAGCAAAACCTGCGCAGTAGCAACCTGCGGGTTATCTATTGGAGTGCCTATCCTGCTTAACAATAGGACATAAACCTCTTTTATCCCGTCTATCTTTTCGTAAATCTCCTTTGCAATCTTATGCGCAAGAACATTGTAAATCTTTCCGACATGGCTTACAGGATTTTTCCCAGCAGCAGCCTCTGTGCCTAACGGCCTGTTCAGAGAGATTAATCCATTCACTCTATTGCCCCTTCCAACCTGCCCTGAATCTGCATCCTCTGCCGATGTTCCAAGAAGGCTTAAATAAACCCCTCCAAGCCCTCTTCCTTTTTCATCAAGGGTATTAAAATGCACATTTCTTTTCTTGAACCCCTCAAACCGTTCAAGAAAACTCTCCATCACATCATGTATGGCTTGTTTTCTCTCAAAATAGTCCTTCTCTGATTTTATGTAATCTGCAAGCAAAGGCATGGCAACCGTTAAATCAAGAACATTCCCCTTTCTCAGTCCCATCACCTTTGTATCCTCGCCTGTCTCCGCATATTTTTGTTTGAATTTTTTTGAATTGAGAAACTGTTCAAACTCAAGAACAGTTTTTTCCGTGGGGCTTAACGGATAATATCCCACAGCGGCGGATGTGTCATTTGCAGGCAGCACTTTTCCTTTTCTTAAAAAAATATCCGTAAGTTCTTCTGAGCCGGGCGCAAGCACAATGCGGTATTTTAAATGCCTCTCAGGGTCAACAAACCTCATATTTCCCTTTAACCATTTTTTCGCAGCGCTAACTGCAATATCAGCCACAGGTATTTCTTTATTGCCTGCCCTGAAAGTCGCCCTGTCGCCTATCGTAAGCTCCATCGGTTTAAGAACTCTGCCGCCTCCAAAATCTTTTTTAACCCTGCCCGCGGCAAGCAGACCTTTGTCAATGTTGTGGTGAAGGATTGTGCCGAACTGCGTGATATATTCCTTTGACAATGCCACTGATATCGCATCCATCATCGAATCGCACATGTAATCAGGATGCCCGATGCCTTTCCTCTCAACAATCTCAACCCGATGCTCGGTAATTGATTTGCCCTTATATGTTTCGATTACGATCACCTTTACACCTTCCAGCACATCTTCTTTTCCCTTGCCTTCTCCACCTCATCCTTTTTTGCCTCGTATCCCTTTTTCCCCATCATACCGTAAGTAAAATTCTTGCCCTCCTCAACACCGGGCTGATTAAATGGATTCACGCCGTATAAAAATCCCGTGAACGCCGTCGCCATCTCAAAGAAATGAAAGAGATGCCCCATATGATATGCATCTATTTTCGGAATGCTTATTGTCATGTTCGGTATCCCCCTCTTCGCCAGTGCAAGCTCTGTTGATTCCTGCTCTGTCTTAATAATCTCTGCGAGAGTATGTCCTCCGAGATAGCTCATTCCTTCCACATCCTTAAAAACTTTCGGGATTTCAAAATCAACACCATAATCATCAACTTTTATAAATACGACAACTTTATCCTCCGGCCCTTCCATCCATAACTGAAGCTGGGAATGCTGGTCTGTTGTGCCGAGTGACGGATAAGGCGTAAGCCCTGATCCCGATTTCCCGAGGCTCTCTGCCCATAACTGGCTGAACCATTCGGCAGTTGGTTTCAGCCCGTCCGCATAAGGCATTAAAACATTGATGTTTCTCTTCTCTTCCCTTTCCATGAGATAAAGCAATGTCCCGAAAAGATACGCAGGGTTTTCCCATATTTCTGCATCCGAGCATTTCTTATGAATATCCAGCGCGCCTTCAAGCATATCATTTGAATCACTGCCAATAACCTCGGCAAGAAGCAACCCAACAGGGCTAAGGACAGAATATCTTCCGCCCACTCCTTTTGGAATGGAGAGTGTTTTTAGGTTTTTTTTATTTGCAATCTTTCGCAGATTGCCTTCAGACGGGTCTGTTGTTGCAATAATTCTTTCTGAAGGATTTGAGACAGCCCCGCTTAATTTCTCCCAGAGAATCATAAATGAGGCCATTGTCTCGGCAGTGCTTCCTGATTTTGTTATCACATTAACCGCTGTTTTTTTAAAATCTATCAATGAAAGGATTCTATCGAGGGTTCTGGGATCAACATTGTCATATATGAAGACTCTTGTTTTTTTGTCAAAATTATGAAAAGGGCTCAGCGCCTCCAGTATCGCCCTCGGGCCAAGCGCAGAGCCGCCGATTCCAAGAATAATGAAGTCCTCAAAATTTTTCCTGACATCCGATGCAATTTTTTTAATCTCTGCCGTGTCCTGTCCAAGAAGGTCTATGAACGCAAGCTCAGGCATTTCTTTTGCCTTTATCCGCTTATCAATGTCATATACTTTTGTCTTTATGCCTTCTATCTGTTTTTCAGATATGCCCTTTTCGCCGATTACTTCTTTCATCATATTTGAGAAATTAAGCTCAAGCATAATATTCCTCCATGGATTCAGGCTTCTTTTGCTGCCTTGAACCCCTCTTTAAGAAGCACTATTAAAACCGTTGTCATCCCGACAAAAATCCCGGCTATATTTATGACCTTAAGCCACATGAGTATAATCAGAATTACAAAAAGGATAAAAAGCCTTATAAGGCTGAAGAAGACAAGCTTTCCGCTTGCCTGTTCCCCGGTTCCGATTAGTCCTCCAATACCCCATGCAAGCCCCTTGAGATTCGCAAGAGTGAGTATCCCGCCAATCAGGATGCTCAGAGGAAGCCTTTTCCACTCAATTACAGCCGAGGCTATCGCAAAAGGTATCAGTACAAAAACAGACTGCCTATGCACCCTTTTTATTATTTCCGTCATCTCCATCGTACGTCTTCCTCGCCATTCTTATAAGTTCGCGGAAACCCGCGATTATCCCGAGTATTAAGAAGATTATAGTAAACCACGGAGAACTATTGAAGAGCTTATCAAGTCCGTATCCAATAGCAAGCCCGACAAAAGTCGCAAGCACAAGGTTAAGCCCTATCGTGCTTGCCTGAAGGAGCTGCTTGAATACCGGTTTATCTGCCACGTCGCCACCATTTGCTAAAGGTTACCATATCAGTAAAGATTATATAACATTACATTTAAAATCTGGAGGAAATTGAGACCGATGAAAAACCCTCTATCTTGGTGTCATTGCGAGGAGTCCCCCGATATTATCGGGGGACGACGTGTGGCAATCTTTAACATATTGATTTATATAAAAACGAGATTGCTTCGGTCGAAACGACCTCGCAATGACAGATTAACATTTTTTAAAAGACTCGTAAGCTGCCTTTACTGTCTTCTCTATGTCGTTTTCACTATGCGCAAGCGACATAAAACCTGCTTCAAACTGCGAAGGCGCAATATTAACTCCTCGCTTAAGCATCCCGGTAAAGAATCTCGCAAACTTCGCGGTGTCAGATGTCTTTGCACTGGTGTAATCAAAGATTTCTTTGTCAGTGAAATATGTGCAGAACATAGAGCCTGCCCTGTAAAATCTGGTTTTTACGCCGGCTTTCCTTGCCGCATCAATGAGCCCATCTTCAAGCATTGCACAGAGTTTTTCGAGTTTTTTGTATGTCCCTTTACCGGACAAAATCTTGAGGGTTTCAATGCCTGCCGTCATTGCAAGCGGATTCCCTGAAAGTGTGCCTGCCTGATAAACAGGCCCCTCCGGCGACACCATTGACATAATCTCTTTTCTGCCTCCGTATGCTCCAACCGGAAGCCCGCCTCCTATCACCTTGCCAAGACATGTCATGTCAGGCTTTATCTTAAAATATTCCTGAGCGCCTCCATACGCAACCCTGAAGCCTGTCATAACCTCATCGAATATAAGAACGATGCCGTATTTTTCTGTTATCTCTCTCAGCGCCTCAAGAAATCCCGGACGCGGAAGGACGCATCCTATATTTCCAACAACAGGCTCGAGTATCACGCAGGCTATTGATTTCCTTTCCCTGTCAATCACCTTCCTCAATGCGTTTGGATCATTAAACGGAAGAGTTATAGTATTCTGTGCATAGGATTTCGGAACTCCAGGGCTGTCAGGGACTCCGAATGTCATTGCGCCTGAACCTGCCTTAACAAGCAGGCCGTCCGCATGTCCGTGATAACAGCCCTCAAATTTTATTATCTTATCCCTTTTTGTAAATCCCCTCGCAACCCTTATCGCGCTCATCGTTGCCTCTGTCCCTGAATTTACCATCCTTACCTTGTCCATGGACGGATAAGCCTTAAGAACAAGGCTTGCAAGCTCGATCTCAAGCGGGGTCGGAGCACCGTAGCTTGTTCCTTTTTCTGCCGCAGATTTGAGCGCCCTTACAACTGTCGGGTGTGCGTGTCCGAGTATGAGCGGCCCCCAAGAAAGCACATAATCAATGTATGAGTTGCCGTCAACATCGTATATCTTCGAGCCCTTCGCCCTTTTGATAAAAATAGGGTTTCCGCCCACAGCCCTAAACGCCCTTACAGGGCTGTTAACGCCGCCTGGAATTACAGCCTTTGCCTGATTAAAATATTTCTGAGATTTCCGATAGGTTTTCATCTTCTGAAAGTGTTCAAAGTCTATCATGAAGATATTTTATATGTCAAACATCTTCTGAATCATCACAGAGAGGCGATTATTTGACTTTACGCATTTTTTTGGTTATTCTTCTGCAATGGATTGGCTAATAAAATCTGCCATTGTTACAGGCCTTTTTGCCCTAACGTTCATGCTTAACATGCCTTTTGGTTACTTGCGGGGAAAAGCAAAAAAGTTTTCATTTAAATGGTTTCTTTATATACACCTGCCGATACCGTTTATCCTGCTTGCCAGAATACTAACGAATATTGACATGGCATATATTCCTCTCTTTGCGCTGGCTGCAATAATAGGCCAGGTCCGGGGTGGAAAGCTGGAGTTTAAATCTTGAAAGCCAATATCCTCATAAGCCCCCGCAAAATAGAGATTCATGAGTTAAAAATTCCAAAGCCTTCGCGCGGAGAAATCCTTGTAAAAATCAAGTCAGCGCTCACCTGTGGGACAGACCTTAAGGCTTTCAGCAGGGGGCATCATGTAATCCCAATGCCAGGAGTATTCGGGCATGAATTCTCAGGAATTGTTGCGGCAACTGGCAAGGGCGTAAAAAAATTCAGGAAAGGCGATGCGATAATGGCAGTCCACAGCGCTCCATGCCTTAAGTGCAGATACTGCAAAAAAGGCCTTTTCAATATCTGTGAAAATATTATGGAGACAAAGGTGCTCGGAGCATTCGCAGAGTATATCCTGCTTCCGGAGCATATCGTTAAACAGAATGTATTCCGCAAACCTAAAAACCTGACATTTGAAGAGGCTGCATTTCTTGAACCGCTGTCATGCGTTATACACGGAATGCAGGGCTTAAATATAAAAAAAGGTGACAGGGCATTGATAATAGGCGCGGGGCCTATCGGGCTTCTCCATCTCCTTTTACTGAAAAATAAAGGTGCTGATGTGATAATTTCAGGCTTTGAGAAAAAACGACTTGCGCTTGCCAAAAAACTCGGAGCTGTATCTGCAGTAACACCTGATGACCTTGAATCTGAAGTAAAAAATTTTACCGGAGGATTGGGCGTTGACTATGTATTTGAGTGCACAGGCCAGCCTGCTGTATGGCAGTCAGCAGTATATTATGTCAGAAGAGGCGGGACTGTTATTCTTTTCGGAGGGTGCAAGACAGGCACGACAGTGACTTATGACACAAGCAGGCTTCATTATGATGAAATAACATTAAAGGGAGTATTCCACTTTACGCCTGCTGATGTAAAAGAGGCATTTAATCTCCTTAAGAAACGGAAGATACCTGTATCAAAACTGATTTCGGGGAAATATCTTCTGAATGACACTGAAAAGGCGTTTTTGAAACTCATGGAAGGCGAAGGGATAAAATATGCGATTATTCCGTGAAAACCGTAATCCGTTATGCGTAAAGCGTAACGAGAAAAAATTAATACACATAACGCATCACGCATTACCCATCACGAGTCATTATGAAAGTCGCTAAACTCTACAGTTTTAATGACATAAGAATTGAGGATATTCCAATTCCGGAAATTGGTCCTGGAGACGCCCTCATAAAGACACGTGCCTGCGGCGTATGCTCAGGGGATGTGATGCCGTGGTATATAGAGAAAAAAGCTCCGGTTGTCCTCGGGCATGAGCCCACAGGCGAGATAGTAGAAGTCGGCAAAGACGTTACTTCATTTAAACCAGGTGACAGGGTGTTCACGCATCATCATGCGCCGTGCTTTACGTGCAGATCCTGCAGACGCGGGGATTATGTTCAGTGCGAGACATGGAAAAACACAAAGATAATTCCCGGAGGAATTTCAGAATACATCCTCATACCCAAGATTAATCTTGAAAACGATACCCTGAGCCTTCCTGATACGCTCAGCTACGAAGACGGCACATTGATAGAACCAACCGCATGTGTTGTTAAAGCCCTGAAAAGAGCCGGCATAAGAAGAGGAGACTCAGTCCTTGTTATAGGGCTTGGCATCATGGGACAGTTAAATATCCTTCTTGCAAAAAGCTACGGCGCAGGCAGAATCATCGGATCTGACATGGTTCAATTCAGGCTTCAAAAGGCAAAGGAACTCGGCGCAGACGAGGTAATTGATGTTTCAAAAGATAATCTCATTGATGAGCTTAAAAACCTGACAGACGGCATAATGGCGGATGTGGTTGTGGTCGGGCCAAACAGCGCTGATGCGATGAAGCAGGGTATAGAATGCGCAGGCACCGGAGGAAAAGTCTTATTTTTTACGCCCGCAAAGCCAGGCGAACGCCTCACAATTGAACCGAATGATTTGTATTTCAAAGATATTGACATAGTCACAAGCTATTCCTGCGGCCCTACTGATACGGCGGATGCGCTTGAAATAATAGAGAGCGGAATTGTAAGCGCTGAAAAGCTTGTTACGCACAGATTCCCAATAGAAAAAACTGCCGAGGCATTCATACTAACAGCTGAGGCAAAAGACTCGCTTAAGAGCGTGATTGTATTTGAGTAAAAAGAGTTCGCTGATTACCATTGTCAATCCTTAGCTAAAAGAATATGATAAGAAGTGATTGGAGGTGTGTATGGCAAGGGCGAAGGCAGTAACAGCAGATGACGTTGAACAGATGGTAGAGCAAAAACTTCTTGAGATAATAGGAGACCCCGATTCAGGTCTTCATCTGAAAAAAGAGTTCAAGACAAAATTAGAGCAGAGACTTAAAAAACCCT
Organism: Thermodesulfovibrionales bacterium; assembly: GCA_030018605.1. Classification (GTDB taxonomy): domain Bacteria; phylum Nitrospirota; class Thermodesulfovibrionia; order Thermodesulfovibrionales; family UBA1546; genus UBA1546. The sequence continues at coordinate 649 of JASEHP010000005.1, read as the reverse complement.
CAAAGAGAATCTCCCACGAAGAGGTATTAAAGAGATTTGCCTAAGGTTCATTGGGGAAAAGAAGCCTTAGATGACCTTCAAAGAATAGACCATCCTATCGTAAAACGCATTCTTAATAAAATTTCATGGCTGGCGCATCATTTCAACAGCATAACACCGGAACCTTTGTCAGGCGATATGTGAGGACAGTTTAAGCTGAGAGTTGGCGACTGGCGAGTAGTTTACATAATTGAGGCAGATACAATACGTCATTAAAGCCGTCGGCCACCGGAGAGAAATTTATAAGCTATAAATTCTGTATCTACCCCTTCCCCCTCTGATACTCTCACGTTCCCTTCCCCTTTCACCCATTCACCATTTGGTCTAATTCTTGTTATAATGCTGGCAGGTTTTGGGAGTAAGGGAACTGTCGGAGTTAAGAAGCATTAAAAAATGCGGGAAGTGTCCCTACTTTTAAAACTACTTTTAAAACTACTTTTAAAATTAGAGCCCTCGCTTATCCTGATGGATAATTTAAGGCAACAGGAGGCATATCCACATGTCAGTCATAATTATTAAAATTATAGGATTCGGCATTATGATGTCTTTTTTATTTAGCCAGTTCAATAATGAAGTGCAACACTTGGGAGAGCAGAAAAGGAGCTGCTAT
>JASEHP010000059.1 GCA_030018605.1 Thermodesulfovibrionales bacterium | reverse complement strand
TACTGGCTCCTTGAATGCATATCCATCCTCCACCTGTAACCCCATATGCCATATGTTTTGGGTTACATTTTAGATGATTTAATGCGGCCTCTTTATATTTATATGATAAACTGTTTAAATATCGGCAAAAAAGCCGCTCAAGCGCTATGCCCTATCTTCTTTAGTGAACATGCGTTGTATTCTTCACATAGACATGGATGCGTTCTTTGCCGCTGTTGAGCAGAAGCGCAGACCGGAACTCATCGGGAAGCCTGTAATCATAGGCGGAGGCGGCGACCCTACTAAGAGAGGGGTTGTATCAACGGCGTCCTATGAGGCAAGGAAATTCGGGGTTCATTCTGCAATGCCTTTGAGAACAGCATACAAGCTCTGCCCTCATGGAATATTTCTTCCTGTTGACTATGAGGAATATTCAAGAGTCTCAAAGAAGGTAAAAAATATCCTCAGAGGATTCAGCCCCGTTATGGAAGATGTGGGGATAGATGAGGCGTTTCTTGATATAACAAATGCGTCCGAAGATCCTGAAGAAATAGCAAGGAAGATTAAAGAAAGGATAAGAGAGGAACTGGAACTTGCATGTTCCATAGGAATCGCAGAAAACAAACTCCTTGCAAAGATTGCGTCTGACCTTCAGAAGCCTGATGGGCTTACAATAATCAGGGAGGGCGACATTGAAAAAGTAATCTGGCCCCTGCCTGTAAGAAAGCTATGGGGAGTTGGTCCCAAGACAGAGGCTTATCTGAAGAGTATAAATATAAATACCATCGGCGAGCTGGCAGCCATGCCACTCGAAAACTTGATAGGATATCTTGGCAATTCTTACGGAAATTATCTTTATGAGGCTTCAAGGGGCATAGACGAAAGCCCTTTGGTTACACACTGGGAGCCTAAATCATCAAGCAGAGAAGTTACTTTTCAGAGAGACACTAATGACTGGCAGACTATAGCAAGGACACTTGCATCACTGACAAAGGAAGTGACTGAGGATATCAAACAGTCAAGATACCTCTGTAAGACGGTAACCTTAAAGATAAGGTTTGAGGATTTCAAAACCTATACACGCGCAAGGACAATGGATGAATTTACAGACTCCAATGAAATCATAAGGAAGGCTGTCTTTGAGGCGTTGGGAAAGATAGAGCTTAAAAAGAAGGTGAGGCTTATCGGAGTTCGCCTAAGCAATCTTAAAAAGGCATAGATGTTGTGCTTAAATAAGCAGAGAAGCCTTTCGCTTCCTGCGATATTTTTCGACAGTTCTAAAGCTTATTCCGCTACAGCCTCGAAACTCGACCTTCGGTCTCAGACAGTCGAGGCTGTCCGCCTATGGCGGGCGCTACATTTCGCCAAGAACTGTTACCGAAAAATCTCGAAAGTCGCTCAAGCCCTCTCTGCTTATTGACATAGACCATTGGCTTATTATGATTTCTCTCTTAGAGAAATCTCTGTAGATCTCATTTTTCGTATTGCTGAAATAAAAACCAGTAAGCTATACTTTCTGTATAGTGTCAAATGAGCAGTATCAGGGTGTCAAAGTATCAAAGTGTCAAAGACTCTGATACTCTGACGCTCTGATACTCTGATACTTTTTATGTGGGAGGAAAGATGCCTTTTTTCAGTGAACTTTTTGTAAGTGAAATATTAAGAAAGCCTGTCCTTGACCCGAGAGGCGAAGAACTCGGCAGGGTGAAAGACCTTGTTGTTGTTAAAGGCGAGCCATTGCCAAAGATTTCCAGCCTTGTTATTGAGAAGAAAAGAAAGCTCTTTAATCTCCCGTGGAGTGATTTGAGTATATTCAACAAGAGAATAATCGCTGCGAATATTTACGGCGCAAGGCTTCAGTCCTACGAACTCAGCGAAGAAGACCTGCTTGTGGCAAGGGATATTTTTGATAAGCAGATAGTTGATGCAAACGGCGCAAAGGTTGTGAGGGTGAATGATGTCAAGCTTGAAGGGCTTAACACAGAGGCGGTGCTTTTAGCTGTTGATGTGGGGATGAGGGGAATAATGAGGAGGCTCGGCGTTGAAAGGGGCGGAGAAGACCTTATGAAGTTTCTCAGAACGCACCTGCCGTACAATCTTATAAGCTGGAATTATATACAGCCGCTGGAACCAAAACTTACTGCAATATCACTCACGGTTCCGAGACAGATGGTGGCTGAACTGCATCCTGCAGACTTAGCGGCAATAATCAGTCAGGTATCTCATAAAGAAGGCGCTACATTTTTTAAAGGGCTGGATGCGGAAACAGCTGCCGAGGCGCTTTCGGAACTTGAACCTGATACTCAGGCGGCAATAATAACAGGAATGGATACCGAAAAAGCGGCTGACATAATAGAGGAGATGCCTCCAGATGAGGCTGCTGATGTTATAAGCGATCTGTCCGCAGAAAAGGCACAGGAGATTCTCGGCAGCCTTGAAAAAGAGGACGCTGAGGACATTCAGGAACTTATGGGGCATGAAGAAGATACGGCAGGCGGTATTATGACCAATGAGTTTATCGCATACAGGCCTGATACGAGTGTTAAAGAGGCCGTAGAAAGTTTCAGGAAAGATGCGGAAGAAGTTGAGACCATTTATTATATATATGTCACGGATGCGGAAGAAAAACTCAGGGGCGTGGTATCGCTCAGGGAGCTTCTGCTTTCACCGCCTGAAACAAAGCTGTCAGACATCATGGTAGCCAAGATCAAGACAGTCACGCCGGAGACGGATGAAATGCAGGTTGCCGGGATTATATCAAAATATAATCTTGTTGCGCTTCCGGTTGTTGACAGCGAAGGGTTTCTCCTTGGCATTGTTACAGTGGATGATATTATTGACAGGATTCTGCCGCCGGCAGCAAAGCATAAGAGAAGAAGGGTATAGGAATTAAGAGTTTAGAGTTAAGAGTTAAAACCTCAAACAGGCAATACAGATTAGCAGAGGAAAGTTCCAATGAAATTTAGCAAAAAAGTTCTCCTGTTCCTGAGCGTAATGGGGCCCGGCATCATAACTGCGAATATAGATAATGATGCAAGCGGGATTACCACTTATTCTGTGGCAGGCGCAAGATTTGGATATGCACTGCTCTGGACATTGATACCCACGACTGTAGCGCTTGTTGTGATTCAGGAGATGGTTGCAAGGATGGGAGTTGTTACAGGCAAGGGGCTTTCAGATCTCATAAGAGAAAACTATGGCGTAAAATCAACATTCTATATGATGGCAGCACTTCTAATTGCAAATTTCGGCACAACTCTCGCTAATTTCGCAGGCTGGGCAGCGTCAATGGATATCCTTGGATTAAGCAAATACATAATGGTTCCTGTTGGCGCGGTGTCGGTCTGGTTCCTTGTTACAAAAGGCAGTTACAGGGCAGTTGAGAGAGTGCTGCTCTTTGCGTGCCTTTTATATTTCGGATATGTTATCTCGGGGTTTATGGCAAAACCTGACTGGTTTCCTGTTTTCAAAAACACATTTGTGCCTCAGATAAAGTGGGATTCCGAATATGCAATACTCAGCATAGCTGTAATAGGCACAACAATAACACCGTGGATGCAGTTTTACCTCCAGTCATCTATTGCAGAGAAGGGAATAAGAAAAGAGGATTATAAAGCATCCAGGCTTGATGTGATACTGGGATGCTCTATAACGGACATAGTTGCCTTTTTCATTATAGTTACATGCGCAGCCACGCTTTTTCCGTCAGGCATAAGAATAAACGAGGCATCGGAGGCTGCTATTGCGCTCAAACCTTTAGCAGGAGAATATGCGTCTTTCATATTCGCTCTCTGTCTTGCCAACGGTTCGCTTCTTGGAGTGATAATAGTCCCGCTGGCAACAGCATACTACATATGCGAGGCAATGGGGTGGGAAGCAGGCATCAATAAAACATTCAGAGAAGCGCCTCAGTTTATGTGGATATACACCGCGCTCATAGTTGTTTCTGCGTTGGTGATATTGATTCCCGGCGCACCGCTGGTCTTTCTTATGATTCTGGCGTCTGTTGTAAACGGCATTTTGCTTCCGTTTGTTCTTATATATGCGCTGTCGTTAGTGAACAATACAAAGATAATGGGAGAATATGTAAACCCGAAGAGTTATAATTACATATCGTGGGGCACGGTAGCGGTTATAATATGCCTCGCTGTATTTTTTGTGGTTACAAGCATAATGCCTATGGGAGGAAAGATTTAATGGTTAATGCGATAGAATGGAAAGACGGCAAGGTCATAATGCTGGACCAATCCCTGCTTCCTATAGAGGTAAAATTTATAGACTGCGCGAATTACCATATTGTTGCGGAGGGAATAAAAAAGCTCTGGATACGGGGCGCGCCTGCAATCGGAATAGCAGCAGCGATGGGGATTGCGCTTGGCGCACAGGACATAAGTGCAAAAAGCTTTAAAGACTTCATGAAGGAAATAGATAGCATATGCAATGAGCTTCTTAGCACGCGGCCCACGGCAGTGAATATTAAATGGGCTGTTGAAAGGATTAAAAGGCTTTTGAAAGAAAGACGCGGTGAATCGGTTACACGGTTAAAGGAACTTCTCATTGATGAGGCAAAAAAAATACACGAAGAAGACATTGAGGTTAATAAGGCAATAGGAAGATGGGGAGCGCAGTTTATAAAGGACGGCGATACAGTCCTCACTCACTGCAATGCAGGAAGTCTTGCAACAGGCGGGTACGGCACGGCAACAGCGCCGATATTTGTCGCAATAGAACAGGGCAAGAAAATACAGGTCATAGCCGATGAGACAAGGCCTGTGCTTCAGGGAGCAAGACTTACCGCATGGGAGCTTATGCAGGCAGGCGTGCCTGTTACTTTGATTACTGATAATTCTGCCGGTGCTTTCATGAAAAAGGGTGAGATAGACCTTGCGATTGTGGGGACAGACAGGACTGTAAGGAACGGGGATGTGGCTAATAAAATCGGGACATATTCCGTTGCTGTATTATGCAAAGAGCATAAGATTCCTTTCTATGTCGCGGCGCCTTTAAGCAGTATTGATTTTTCGATTCGCACCGGAGATAATATCCCGATAGAGGAAAGAGGCTCCGAGGAAGTCACGCATATATTCGGCAGGTGCCGGATTGCGCCTGACAACGTGAAGGTGAGAAATATGGCATTTGATGTTACCCCTGCAAAATATGTGACGGCAATTATTACTGAAAAGGGCGCATTCAGGCCGGGGGATATTAGAAAATTGGCAAAGAAAGATGTTAATCTTGATGAGTTCAGGCTATAGTGTGGTGTCTTATAACAGGTTTGCACAGTTTTGTCATTCCGACTTGTTCGGAATCCTTCAGAAAGATTGCGGACAAGCCGCAATGACACTACATAAAAAGTAAAGCAGAAGATACTACGACTGATATGCTCAAGACAATAGATTTTAAAAAGGTTTTTGATGCGCATGAGAAGGAATTAAGTCTTGTTGAGGCTAAACTTGAAGGACTGTTTCAGAGCGAAGCTCCTCTTATACCCCTGATAGGCAGGTATCTTCTTGAGAGCGGCGGAAAGAGATTAAGGCCGCTTTTCCTGCTTTCAAGCGCAAGGCTTGCAGGTTATAAAGGGGACGAACATATAGAGCTTGCAGGCATCATAGAGTTGATACATATGGCGTCGCTCCTTCATGATGATGTTGTTGACGCTGCAAAGATACGCAGGGGCAGTCCGGCAGCCCATTCGGTATGGGGTAATCAGATTGTGATTCTGGTTGGAGATTTTTTGTATTCAAATGCCCTTAGAAAAGCTGTGTCCTTCAAAGATCAGAGGATAATGGAAGCCCTTTCAGAGGCGACAACGAGCATGACAGAGGGAGAGATACTGCAGCTTCAGAAGACCGCTGATATCAATATTACAGAGGAAGAATATATAAAAATAATATCGTCCAAAACAGGCCTGCTCATATCAGCGGCATGCAGAATCGGCGCTATACTGAGCATGAGCCCGACTCCCGAAAAAAATGCCCTCGCAATGTTCGGGTTCAAGGCAGGCACGGCTTTTCAGGTGGCGGATGATATTTTGGATTACATGGCAGAAGAGAGCGAACTCGGCAAGAAACTCGGCAAGGACATAGGCGAGGGGAAAATAACATTGCCGGTTATTTATCTTTTTAAAGGCGCATCAGGCTCTGAAAAAGAAGAAATAAAAGGGATAATAGAAAAACCCTCTGAGGACGGGCTGCGGCGTATTCTTGCGCTATTCAGGCGCTACAGCGTTCTGGAAGAGTCGCTCAAAAGGGCGCAGGCTCTTGTTGATGGGGCAAAGGATGAGCTTTCCATATTCCCTGACTCTCCTCACAGGGACGCCATGCTGAGCCTTGCCGACTATGCAATATCAAGACATAAATAATATGCATCCATTGGTCAAACTTGCAAGGCAGACAGTAGAGACTTATGTTAATGAACGCTGCGTGATAGAGCCTCCTGCCGAGCTTACGCCTGAGATGAAACAAAAGGCAGGAGCATTTGTCTCTATAAAGAAACACGGAGAATTAAGAGGCTGCATAGGAACTTTTATCCCCTCCTGCGAGAATGTAGCCGAAGAGATTATAAAAAATGCAATATGCGCTGCAACACAGGACCCGAGATTCCACTGCGTTGAAAAGGAAGAACTGAGCGAGCTTGCTTATTCTGTTGATGTCCTGACTCAGCCTGAAGAGGTTAAAGGACTTAAAGACCTGAATCCTAAAAAATACGGGGTAATAGTTTCAAAAGGGCAGAGGAAAGGACTGCTCCTGCCTGACCTTGAAGGTGTTGACACTGTTGAAGAGCAGCTCCGCATTGCAAAGATGAAGGCAGGCATATATGATAATGAGGAAGTTAAAATCTTCAGGTTTGAGGTTAAAAGATACCGCTAACTTTTTCAGTTTGGAGACGGCATTGCTACTATCTTTTGAATATTCCGCTTTTCCCGCCGCGTTTTTCAATGAGCATAATGTCAGAGATAACCATTCCCTTATCAACTGCCTTGCACATATCATAGATTGTGAGCGCGGCTGCAGATACAGCGGTAAGCACCTCCATCTCAACGCCTGTCTGTCCTGTTATCTTAACTCGGGACTCTATGTCTATTCTGCTTTTTTTCTCATCAAGGTGGAAGTCAATGTCAACTGATGTGATGTTCAGAGGGTGGCAGAGAGGAATAATCTCGGATGTCCTTTTTGCAGCCATAATCCCCGCAAGCTTTGCGACATTAAGCACATCGCCTTTGGCTGCTTTCCCGCTTTTGATTAAATTGAAGGTTTCTCTTTTCATATAAACAGAACCCCTCGCAACAGCAAACCTTTCTGTTAACGGCTTTGAGCCCACATCAACCATCCTCGGCCGGCCTTGTTTGTCCAGATGAGTTAATTTCATAGTGGCTAATATACCATTTCGAAAGATTTCAGGCAATCGGGGGCATGATAGCGGTGGTGCTTATTTTTTCTTATCTTTGATATTATCCGCACTTGCTGCATGAGCAGAGATTGCCTTTTGCCTTTTCGTATGCCTCCCTGCCTTCTTTGAATGAAAACGCTGCTATACCGATTGCGCCGATAGAATCAAAACCTCCTATGCCCGTTAATTCATAACCTGTGCTTGCTATAAGAAGGACAATGGACAGATACACGCATACCTTTGTGCAGCGGGCATCGGCAAGTATTGCCGGAGAATTCATTTGTCTGCTGACTTTAGTCTTGTAATGTATGAGAAGCCACATTGACGCAATAGATATTGCCGATATGACAATTCCCCAGAATGTTGTCTCCGGGTTGTGTCCCCGGTAGAGATTGATTACTGCTGTGACGGCAAGCCCGGCAGTAAGAATATAGAATGCCGTGCCTGTGACTTTGAGCGCATCGCGTTCAAATATGTCGTAGGCATTGCCGTTGTTTTTTTTCATTCTGCGTATCATATGCCATATCCCGATTCCTGAAATGACCTCAACAAACGAATCTATGCCGAAACCCAGAAGCGCGAGGGTGCCGTCTTCAATCCCGAAAAATACAGAGATAATTCCCTCAAGTTAGCCAGTTCAATAATGAAGTGCAACACTTGGGAGAGCAGAAAAGGAGCTGCTATTCTAAGTGTCTATGGAAAAACAATACAAACATCTTACTATGACAGAACGAGAACTGATAGCCAAAATGAAGTATGAGGGTAAGGATGCTGGAGAGATAGCCGGCACTCTTGGTCGAAACAAAAGTACAATATCAGGGGAACTCAAAAGGAACTCTTCCGCAGAATACAAATGTTATACTCCGTGCCGTGCACAACAGCGCTCTGATGAACGAAGGCAAGCAGCAAGCAGACGCCCACGGCTGAAGGACGATAAAGTTCGGAGGTACATTCATGAGAAACTTGCACTTGGCTGGTCTCCTGAACTGATAGCAGGTAGACTCTCAATGGAACATCCGGGGTTTTCTATCAGTTACGAAGCTATCTATCAGTATATTTATCATCCCATGACATCTGGCCGAGAGGAACTGATTGCTTGTCTGCGCCG
>JASEHP010000058.1 GCA_030018605.1 Thermodesulfovibrionales bacterium | reverse complement strand
AATTATGATACTAACTATATGATATTTAAAAATAATTTGCTATTTCTGGACACCGATTTTTGTAATTATGCCGAATAATTTCTCCGTAAATATTGCCTCATCAATAAGCCCGAGCCTGAAGTCGGTCACAAACCTCAAGAAGCTCTTCATTTAGCGCTCTGTTTGTTTCAGCCATAAATATTTTTACCTTATGGCGTCTCCGATGCAAAGAGCCCTGTGCTCAGATAACGCTCTCCCCTGTCAGGGAGTATAACTACAACCTTTTTCCCTTTTCCTAATTTTTTGGCAACTCTTAATGCAGCCCACATCGCTGCTCCTGATGATATTCCGCAGAGAAGCCCCTCCTTGAGTGATAATTGTTTTGCTGCCCCGGCAGCATCTGAATCTGTTACAGGGATGACTTCATTATATATCTTTGTGTTTAAGACTCCGGGGTAAAAGCCGGCTCCGAGCCCCGCAATCTTATGCGGCCCGAGATTCCCGCCTGAAAGAACAGGTGATGCTGCAGGCTCTACCGCTGCTATCCATATGTCACCTTTTTTGCTCCTCAGCATCTCACCGACTCCTGTTATTGTGCCGCCTGTGCCGACGCCAGCGACAAAACCGTCAGGCACAGCGCCGAGCGCATCAAGTATCTCAACCGCAGTTGTCTTTCTGTGTATCTCAGGGTTCGCAGGGTTTTCAAACTGCTGCGGCATAAAATAATCTGCGCTTGCCCTGTAAATTTCCTCTGCCTTTTCAACAGCCCCCATCATTCCCCTCTTGCCTTCTGTCAAAACAAGCTCTGCTCCATAAGCCTGAAGCAGCTGCTTTCTTTCCATTGACATTGTCTCGGGCATCGTAAGTATTAGTTTATATCCCTTTACTGACGCTATCATTGCAAGCCCTATTCCGGTATTGCCGCTTGTCGGCTCTATAATTGTGCCCCGTGGTTTAAGCATTCCGCTCTTCTCAGCTGACTCTATCATTGAAAGGGCAATCCTGTCTTTAACAGAGCCGCCTATGTTGCATCCCTCAAGTTTTGCCCAGACCTCAGCGTCATCCTCATGGCATAAGCGGTTAATCTTCACCAAAGGCGTATTGCCGATCAAAGCCAGGATATCCCTATTCAGTTTCATTATTGACGCTCCATCCCTCTCTTTCTCAATTTTCAACCCTTAAAAGTTCTCTTCCTTCTCTTATCTGTTCAAGCAAATCGGCATCAAGGCCTTTATCATCAAAGTATTCCTTTTCTATTGTTTCAATATAAAACCTGTCAAGCCCGCTGTTTTTGAGAAAGTCTTCTCTCAGATTTATGTCCTTCTTCTCTATGATTATAGGCAGGAGATGATTCAGATAGAATGATTCTTTTCTGAGGTCCAGAAGTGTTTTCTCAAATAATTTCTGGGGCACTTTTCTTGCGAAGCCCTCCTCAGCAAGTCCCCTTTTTATGTCCTCTCGTATCTCAGTCCGGCCCTCCTTGGTATTGAGTCTGGGATAGAAGCTTCTCATCCTTTCCTTGAGCGCGGCATGGACTTGATGATAAAGCCTCTCTTCGTCCCTGATCATCCTGAGTTCGGCAACAACATCCCGCAGAGATGCGTCTCCGCCGGAGATCTTTGCAATCCCCCTCAGTATCGCATTAATCTTTCTCCTGCCGTAGGATGTTATATACTTGTTGTGAAGTAGTTCTCTTATGACCACCTCATCAAAGAGCGCCTTATCAAGCTTATCAAATTCATTCTTATTGCCGATGAGGCTTCTCAGTGAGTCTTCCGCAAAATCCATATTTTCCATGAAAGCTATCTGGCTGAGCAATGCATGAACATTATCATACCTGTCAAAGTATGTAAGTATGGAACTGAACTCTTCAAAGATGCTGAAATCGTTCGTCTCACGTGCAATCTCATCGCATGCCCTGCCTACATCAAGAAGCACCTGCTCAAAGCCCATGTCGCTCTGGGAATACGCCCTATGCTTTGCCTTTATCAGACGCACTATGTCTTCATTTATTATATGTTTTTTAAGCGAGGGGTCTTTAAAGAACAAGTTTTCAAGTATTGACCTTGCTTCCTTAAGATAATCAGGCTCTTTTACATCCAGCAGTTTCTTGCCTCCGAGCAGGAGTTCGTCGAGCGTATCAAAAAGCACGCTCGGTATATTATTCCTGATACTGAGCGTCCTCAGCCTTCCCAGCCTCGCAATCTCTGCCTGTTCAAGACTTTCTTTGGAGATGCTGCTCCGTAGAATGTCTCTGTATTCGTCAACAACACACCTGTTTTCAGGATGCTTGTACATTATGTCAATCTTCATCCTCTCCTGCTGATAGCTGTCTATCCCGTATCTTGCAACTATGTCTTCAAGATAAAGTTCTTCCTGCGGAGTCAGCGCCCTTTCGCTGGAGTAGAAATTTTCAAAGGCCTTGTAGAATTCCTCATTTTCCTTGTGGATTATCTTAAACATGAATAAAGTTGATTTCTGTTCCCCGAGTTCATTTATGAAATCATTCATCAGCTCGGTATCCTTATCGCTGCCGACAAATTCTGTCCTTTTTAAAAACTTGCCGGCAGACCTCAATATCTGTTCCTGCCTCTTTTTGCGCTCTGTCCTGTGGTCTGAAGATACAAAAAATAATAGTTCTTCACTGCATTGCCATGCAGAAAAAGCCTGTAAAAAGATTCACTGCCCCCTGTATCATTTGTGAATACAATCTTTTCACTTTCATCAAGGAATGCTCCGAACATAATCAGCCTGTTTGAACCCTCTCCCTTTATCATGTCCTTGAGCGCTTTTTCAACGCCGAACATATATTCGCAAAAACTTCCGCCTGTGCCTTTATAATGCACACCTTCGCCGGAAATAGTGAATTCGTTGCCCTTTGAAAAAAATCTTATATTCGAAGCTGTTTCTTCGTAGAAATACGTGCTCTCAACGCTTGCTCCACCGACAAATGTGAAAAATTCAACAGGTCCGAGGTTCCCGTGAAGCCTGAGGTCTTTAATCATACTAAAATATACCACATGCCCCCTGAAATATTCTATTGTTGCTTTCCCTCTTTTATTGCTGAAAAGGGCCGTATTTGGTTATGATAGTTTTATGAAGAAAAGTTTTTTGTTTACGGCTATGCTGCTTGTCATTTTCAGCGCTGCTTCAGGGGAAGATACGGATGGCAAGTCGTTTTTCATAAAGGGCAAAAGTGAGTTTGACGCCGGTAGATATGCTGGGGCAATCGAGAATCTCTCCGAGGCATACAAAAGGCTTCCTGTTGTCAGGGATTACATCCTTTTTTATCTGTCAAGGGCGCACAGCGAATCAGGGAATGTCAGCGAGTCTGATTTAAGAATAAAAGAGCTTTTGAAAGATTATCCTTTATCTCCATTGCGTAAAAGGGCGCGGGGGCTGGAAATCAAAAATCTTATTGCGTCAGGCGCAATATTTTATAATGCGGAAATTCTTGAGTCTTATGTTCGGGATTATCCTGAAGACCATGATATAAAATTCCTGTTTGCACAGCATCTCAAGGATAAAGGGGAAACAGAAAGGGCAAAGGCAATTTTTAAAAATATCTATCTCAGCAGCGATGGGATGTTCTCAAAAATATCATACAATGAACTGGCAGCCTATGATATTACCCTGCAGGACATTATTGAAAAGGCAGCTAATCTAACAAATACGCTGGAGTTTAAAAAAGCAGAATCCGCATTGAGAGAGGCGCTGGCAAAAGACGACGGGCAGCGAAGGATAGAAATCATTAAAAAACTCGGCCATGTGTTATTCAAACAAAAGCGCTATAAAGAGTCGGCAGATGCATACGAGAAAGCAGGAGATCATTATCTGAAGGCAAAGGCGCTTTACAGGGCAGGAGACAAGACCGGATTTGCCAGAGTTCTGAAGAAACTGTCTTTAATGGATGACAAAAGGACAGGCTCGCTTCTGATATTAGCCGCATTAGACAAAAGAAGAAACGGCGAAATTAACGAAGCGCTGAATTTATATCAAACAATAAAGGAGAAATATCCGCCCGAGGCTGAAAGCGCTCAATGGGGCATCGCATGGACATATTACCGCGCCGGCAGCTATCAGAAGGCCCTTGATGTCTTCACATATCTTTATGACAACCATGGCAACTCAAAATACCTCTACTGGAAGGCTCAGTCTCTTGAAAGGACAGGCGGGAATGCAGACCATATCTACAGGCAGCTTGCGGTTAAAACACAGGATTTTTACAGCATTCTTTCGCAGATAAAGAGAAGTCATGGGACTGAGAACCCTCCATCCCTCGAACCCTCTGGATATAAGCCTTTCAAGTCTGAGAGGATTGAAATACTTTTTGAAGCAGGCATGACAAAAGAGGCTGCAACAGAACTGTCCGCTATAGCCAGAAAAACTACGAATCCTGACGAACTTATATCTGTTTCCCTCAAATTGCAGGAATGCGGGGAATACAGGGAGGCATTGACTTTGCTCTCACGGCTGCCGTCCAGAGAGGCTGTGCGCAATATTTTGTATCCGCTTGCCCACTGGCATATTGTAAGAGATGTATCTGACAAATATGGCATTGATCCATTTATCATTCTTTCTATCATGAGAGAGGAGAGCCGTTTTGACATGCAGGCGCGCTCACAGGCAGGAGCTCTCGGTCTCATGCAGCTGATGCCGCAGACAGCCTATGCCATAGACAAAAAGGTAAATCTGAACATAAAATCGCATGATCATATATTTGATATAAAGGCAAACATAAATCTCGGCTCATACTACATGGCATCTCTCTTAAAAGAGTTCGGCTCGCTGCCCCCTGCTATCGCAGCTTATAACGCAGGCGAAGACATTGTGAGGAAATGGCAGAAGACAGGCAACTATAAATCACTTGACGAATTCATTGAGGACATTCCTTACGAGGAGACTAAAAACTATACCAAGCGCGTTATTACAACTTATTTTGAGTATCATAAATATGCCGGCGAAAAAGGTGTCCCGGAAAATCTTTGATGACGCTTGCAATACACCACAGCATCTTGGTATCTTAAACATCATGAAACAAAACAGGACTCTGTTTGATGATGCTCCGCCGGTAAAAAAAGGCGGCGGGAATGGAATCAGCAATAAAAAGGAGGTTACGCCATTGGACAGGCTGAAAAATCTTGAAGACAAGATCGTTGGTGCAATAGAGAAAGTGAAGGCATTGAAGGAAGAAAAAGCAGCTCTTGAACTCAAGATAAAAGAACTTGAGGCAAGGCTGTCTGATAAAGACCATGAGATAGAAAAACTGCAGACGGAAAAGACCACTATAAAGAGTCAGGTTGAAGGCCTGCTAAATGAACTTGACACCTTAGAGGTCGTGTAGCATGAGCAGCATAGACGTTTATATCCTCGGTCAGAAATATACGGTAAAGGGCGATGCCCATGAGGAACATATACAAAAAATCGCGGTCTTTGTAGATGCAAAGATAAAAGAGGTTTACAACAACGCGCCGAACGTTGCTCCGCTTAAGGCGTCTATTCTGGCAGCCCTTAACATTGCCGATGAACTTCACAGGCTTAAGGCAGATCAGGATAACATTACAAAGAATATTGAAGAAAGGACAAAAGTCCTGAGCGGATTGTTTGAGACTTAAGGAGGGAATTTTCTTTTATTTTTATTCCATCAAACCGTACTTCTTCATCTTATTAAAAAGGCTTTTTCTGCTTATGCCGAGTCGGGCTGCCGCCTCCATCCTTTTCCACCTTGCTTCTGTAAGCGCATCTATTATCAGCTTTCTCTCCTCTTCTGACTTAATTGCCTCTATCCTGTTTTTCACGCCTGAGCCGCCTCCTGCCTTAACAGTATTATTGGATATAAGCCCTTTTACTGTTTCTTCCCTGACTGTATCCGTGTCTTCAAGGATTATCGCACGCTGTATGAGGTTCTCCATCTCTCTCACATTCCCGGGCCATCTATAGCTTATAAAAAAATTCATGGCAGATGCGGAAATGCCTTTAACATCTCTTCCCATTGTCCTGCTGTATTTTCTCACAAAGTAATCCGCCAGCAAAGGGATATCCTTTATCCTTTCTCTAAGCGGAGGAACCTTAATCTCAAAGACCTTCACCCTATAAAGGAGGTCTTCGCGAAAACTGCCCTCTTTGACAGCGCTGTCAAGGTTCTTATTCGTTGCCGATATCAATCTCATATCAACTTTTATGGTTCTTGTGCCGCCGAGCCTCTCTATCTCTTTATTCTGCAGAACCCTCAGAAGCTTTGCCTGAAGTCCCGGTGAAATGTCGCCAATCTCATCAAGGAAGATACTGCCTTTAGACGCCCTTTCGAATTTGCCTGTATGCTGCTTTGATGCGCCTGTAAAAGCGCCTTTTTCATAGCCGAACAGTTCGGACTCAAGCAGCGTTTCAGGGATTGCCGCGCAATTTACGCTTACAAAAGGGTTATCTTTCCTGTCGCTAAGCTTATGAATGGTCTTGGCAATAAGCTCTTTGCCTGAGCCGCTTTCGCCTGTTATCAGTACTGTGACGTCTGTTGCAGCAACCTTTATTGCGAGCTCAACCGCCTGCCTCATCCCTTCGCTTTCAGATATGATTTCATCCCTGAGTATATTTTCGATATTTTCTGTTTTAAGCGCTTCCAGTTCTCTCTGCAGTTCATATTTTTCTATGGCCCGGTTTATGACGGTTCTGACTACCACTATATCAACGGGCTTGGTGAAAAAATCATAAGCCCCATCTCTGATTGCCCTCATTGCAAGCTCTTTTGAACCGTATGCAGTTATCATTATTACAGGCATAGGATAACCTTCTGCTTTTATGTGCCGGAGAACTTCTATACCGCTCATGTTAGGCATCTTTTCGTCAAGGAGTACAAGACTGTAAGTATTATTTTTCAGGCAGTCAAGCGCATCTGCGCCTGTCCCGGCAAAATCAAACTCAAATCCTTCTTTTCTGAGAAGTTCCCCGAGGAAAAACTGGATGCTTGTGTCGTCGTCTGCTATTAATATCCTATGTTCATTAGCGCTGAATGGCATTCCGTACCTCTTTAATATTTTTATGTGCGCTGATATTTTAGCACATATAAATAGTTGACATAAAATATCGTTTAGGCAATGATTTTATTATGCACGGAAGCAAAGATATAAGGACGGCCTTTGAAATACCTGAAATAGAAAAATTATATGGCGGCAGTTTTACGGGCGGCAACAGCGTCCGCCTTCTGTGGAAGAACGGAGAACTCTTTAAAGCGATCTTTAATTCCATTGCATCCGCAGAAAGATTCATCTGCCTTGAATTCTACATATTCCGCAATGATGAAACAGGCATTGAACTGGCAGAGCTGCTGAAAAAGAAAGCCGCGGAAGGAGTCCGTATATACATAATCTATGACCACTTCGGCTCTTTTGGAACACCGCGGAAATTCTGGGCAGGATTAAAACAGGCAGGAATACATGTCATGGCATCTCATCCTTTCAAGTGGACTGCTCCATTGCATTATGCCCGCCGCGACCATAAAAAACTTATTTTGATAGACGGGGGAAAGGTATTTACCGGAGGGCTGAACATAGCAAATGAATATAGGGGATATTATTTCAAAAGGCATAAAGAGCCGTGGAGAGACACAGGGATAATGCTTGAGGGCCCGATAGCCGGTACGCTGATGAGTGAGTTTAAGAAAAGCTGGCTGCTCTGGGGTGGGAAGCAGATAGAATCTCGTAACGCGTCACGCGTTACGCGTAACGGGAATGGTCTGCCTGTATTGCCCATATTTGCAAGTTCATCGAGAGGAAGGAGAAAGCTAAGAAGGCTTTTATATTACAGCATCAACCATTCAAGAAAGAGCGTTTTACTCACTACAGCCTATTTCACTCCGAGCCGAAGGATGATTGATATGCTGTCAGAAGCGGTTAAAAGGGGCGCAATAGTCAGGCTGCTCCTGCCGCTAAAAAGCGATGTGCTGGCTGCGGATTATGCAGGAAGGGCTTCCTTCACAAAACTGCTGAAAGCCGGTGTGCAGATGTACGCCTATAAAGACAGAATACTCCATGCAAAGACTGCTGTATTTGACGGCTGCTGGAGCATTATAGGCTCTGCAAATCTTGATTTTCAGTCGCTAAGAAGAAATGATGAAGGAAATGTCGGAATACTTGATGAAAATTTCGGGCAGAAAATGACGGACGTATTTGAGGAAGACATCAAAAGCTCTGTTGCGATAGAGTTGGAAGAGTGGATAAAACGCAGCTTCTGCGAAAAAATCAAAGAAAGGTTCTTTGCACTTTTCAGAAGGCGGCTATAGGAGAAAAAATGCCCCATGAATTTTACATTTTGCTTTTTCAATACCCCACAGTCTCTGCTGTGGGGTTTCCTTAAACCTCCCTCCCCCTTGATGGGGGAGGGTTAGGGTGGGGGTGATTAAGATGTTTGTTTCACCCTCCCCTTAATCCCCTCCCCTCAAGGGAGGGGAGTTTGATTTTTGAATCTTGAATTTCTGCGGGCAGCCGTATGACAAACTTGGCATAATTACAAAAAACGGTGTCCAGAAATAGCAAATTATTTTTTAATATCA
>JASEHP010000057.1 GCA_030018605.1 Thermodesulfovibrionales bacterium | reverse complement strand
GTTGACTATCTCATCAAAAAAGGAGGTATGTCGCATTTGTATGGAACTTATACAATACATTGACTTTAACAACCGAAAAAAGTATTATTTAATTAAGAACTATAGAACTTCCAGAAGGAGATTTATCTTATGTTTGAGAAGTTCACAGAGCGTGGCAGAAAAGTAATCATCTACGCAAGGGAAGAGGCTGAAAAGCGCCAGAACGATTACCTCGGGACAGAGCATCTCCTGCTCGCCCTTCTGAGAGAAGAAGAAGGGATAAGCGCCGCAATAATCAAAAAGATGGGCATCTCAACAGAAGAGGTGCGCATGGAAGTAGAGCGGAAACTCCCCTACGGCACAAATGTGCTTACATTCGGCGATATACCGTTTACTCCGCGCGCAAAAAAAGTCCTTGAGCTTGCGGTGGAAGAAGCAAGGCTTATCGGCCACAGCTATATAGGAAGCGAGCATCTTCTGCTCGGCATCTTACGCGAAGACGAGGGAATAGCAGGCAGAACGCTCAGAAGCCTCGGAGCGAACCTTCTGGCTGCAAGACAGCTTGCAATAAATTTCTCGATGAGGCCGCAGACACATACCGTAAGGGAAAGGCGGAGCACAACGCCTGCCCTTGATGAATTCGGCAGGGATCTTACGCAGATGGCAAAGGAAGGAAAACTGGACCCTGTAATAGGCAGGGAGGATGAGATTGAGCGCGTGCTTCAGATACTCGGCAGGCGCATCAAAAACAATCCCGTGATAATCGGCGAGCCCGGCGTGGGCAAGACAGCTATTGTTGAGGGCCTCGCCCAAAAAATCGTGCTTGCGGACGTGCCGGAAAATCTTCTCGGCAAGAGAATCGTATCCCTTGACCTCGGCGCGCTCATAGCCGGAACCAAATACAGGGGACAGTTCGAAGAGAGGCTGAAGGTCGTGATGAAGGAGATAACTCACACGGACAACGTGATTCTCTTCGTTGATGAACTCCATACATTAATAGGTGCGGGTGCCGCAGAGGGCTCTGTGGATGCGTCAAGCATGCTTAAACCTGCGCTGTCCAGAGGCGAGATTAAATGTATCGGCGCAACAACGCCTGACGAATACAGAAAATATGTGGAAAAAGACGGCGCACTTGAGAGAAGGTTCCAGCCGATCAAAGTTGAATCTCCTTCTGTAGATGCAACAATTGATATCCTGACAGGACTAAGAAGCAGATATGAGTCCCATCACAGGGTAAAAATCAGCAACGAAGCAATAACAGCAGCCTCAAAGCTGTCTGACCGGTATATATCCGACAGGCATCTGCCGGATAAGGCAATTGACATCATTGATGAAACAGGCGCAAGGGTCAACCTTAAGAGATACACCCCTCCCGGAGAAATAAAAGAACTGGAACACGACATAGCAAGGCTGACAAGAGAAAAAAATCTTTATGTAAAGCTCCACGACATTGAGAAAGCCGCATCCATACGGAATGAGGAAGAAAAACTTAAAAAACTCCACGACCAGATATTAAAACAATGGAAGGACAACCTCAATAAAGAAATTCCTGTCATATCCGAAGACGATGTGACCTACACTGTTTCAAAGATGACAGGCATCCCGCTCTTAAGGCTCGAAGAAAAAGAATCCGAAAAACTTCTAAAGATGGAAGAGGTCATACATAACCGGATAATCTCTCAGAATGAAGCGATAAAAGCCGTATCAAGAGCAATCAGGAGGTCAAGGGCAGGCTTAAAGAGCAAGAAAAAACCTATCGGCTCTTTCTTCTTCCTGGGGCCAACGGGCGTCGGAAAGACCGAACTTGCAAAAGCGCTTGCAGAGTTTCTTTTCAATGATGAGAATGCCCTTGTTAAGGTTGATATGTCGGAGTATATGGAGAGGTTCAATGTGTCCAAGCTGACAGGCGCGCCTCCGGGTTATGTGGGATACGAAGAAGGAGGACAGCTTACTGAAAAGATCAGGGAAAAACCATATTCCGTCATCCTCTTTGACGAGATAGAAAAAGCGCATCCGGATGTGTTCAATATACTTCTTCAGGTGCTTGATGAAGGCGTTCTGACAGACAGTTTTGGCAGGAAGGTTGACTTTAAGAATGCGGTCATAATCATGACCTCAAACATAGGCGCCAGGATTATTGAGAAAGCGACTCCTCTGGGCTTCCAGAGAACCAAATCAGATGATGTCTATCAGAAGATAAAGGATAATGTGCTTGTTGAACTCAAAAAGGCATTTAACCCTGAATTCCTCAACCGTGTCGACGAGATAGTCGTATTTCATCCGCTTGAAAAGGAGCATCTGTTCTCAATTATTGACATGCTTATAAACGAGACCAATAAGCAGCTGCTTGAACAGGATATTGTAGTAGAAATAGACTATGCTGTTAAAGAATGGCTTGTAAAAACCTATTATCAGCCAAACTACGGGGCGCGGCCCATGAGAAGGGCAATGCAGAAAGAAATAGAGGATCCACTGTCAGAAGAGCTGCTCAAAGGCAGATTTAAAGGCACGCACAAAATAAAAGTTGTGCTTGAATCTGGAATCCCAACCTTTGTTGAAGCCGAAGAGGCTCAGGTGTTTTCCGTGGTAAATTGACTTCACGAAGTTCCTTAAAAATTACCAATAAGGAGTTCACCGCTGATTGAAAGCTAATAACTCTTTACTGAACTATGGGCAAACCCGCAAATCCTAAGCCGGCATTGCTTTTTGCAGGCGTTCTTTATTCCGACGAATCCTACTTATCCAAGGCAAAAAAATCCCTGTTAAAAAACTTTGGCCCCGCCATTCTTGAAACGCCTTCCGTTAGCTGGGATTACTCTGAATATTACAAAGAGGAAATAGGCTCGCCGATAATGAGAACATTTATATTTTTCAAAGAACTTATAAACCCTGCCGAGATTGCCAACATTAAACTCAGGACAAACGACATTGAGGCAGAGCTTTCAGCAGACGGGAAAAGAAACGTCAATATTGATCCCGGATACCTCACGCTCGCGAATGTCGTGCTTGCCACAACCAAGGGCTATTCGCATAGAATTTACCTCGGCAAAGGCATATACGGAGAGGTCACCCTTCTGTATAAAGAAAAAGACAAGACCTTTGCGCCAAACATCTTTACCTATTCGGACTACCATGAAAAAAATTGTATTGAGATGTTTTTGAAGGCAAGGGAAATACTGAAAAACGTAGTATAAGACGGGACGTGAGATGCCCCGCCAAAATGCCCTTATTACAAAATCACAAGGTTATCCCTGTGAATCACCTCATCAGAATATCTGTATCCCAGAACTTTTTCCACATCCGTTGTCTTTCTGCCCTTTATCTTTTCTATCTCTGCTGAGGAATAGTTCGTAATGCCCTTTGCAATCTTTTTCTTGTCCGAATCAACGCAATATACGGCATCGCCTATCTCAAAGACACCCGTAACAGCGGTAATCCCAGAAGGCAGCAAGCTTTTCCCTCTGTGACGAAGCGCCCTTACAGCTCCTTCGTCTAAATGCAGGCTGCCCGTTGTGCGGCTTCCGTAAACTATCCATCCCTTACGCGCAGAGAGCCTTTCCCTCACAGGCTTGAATTCAGTTCCGTGATGATTTCCCTTCAGGAGAGACACAAGCAATCCGCTTTTCTTGCCGCTTATTATGTTTACGGTGATTCCGTTGCTTACAGTCCTCTTTGCCGCAAGGATTTTTGAATACATCCCTCCTGTGCCGACAGCGCTGCCTGCGCCCCCAGCCATTGCCTCAATCTCCGCTGTAACTTCATTGACTGTTTTTATGAGGACTGACTTGTGGCTCTTCTTAGGGTCAGCAGAAAAAAGTCCGTCAACATCAGAGAGGATTATCAGCCTTTCAGCGTCAACAAGCCCCGCGACAAGCGAGGCAAGGTTGTCGTTATCGCCGAACTTTATTTCATCGGTCGCAACCGTATCGTTCTCATTGATTATCGGGATAATGCCGTATGAAAGCAGCGTGTCAAGCGTATTCTTGGAATTGATGTACCTCTTCCTGTCGGTAAAATCATCGCGCGTAAGCAGAACCTGCGCAACTTTTTTGCCGAATTCTCCGAAGCTCTTTTCATAAGCCCACATCAGACTGCTCTGGCCTACGGCAGCAGCGGCCTGTTTAAGCTGTATATCTTTCGGTTTTTCCTTCAGCCCGAGTTTTCTCATGCCTGCGGCAACAGCGCCTGAAGAGACGAGGACAACCTCACAGCCCATGTCCTGCGCATCCCTGATATCAGACGCAATAGCCGTAATGCGCCTTGTATCAAGCCCCTCTTTCTCATCAGCGACTATGTTGCTGCCGACCTTTACAACAATCCTTTTCATAGTTTTATCCTTGCAGAATTATACCTCACCGCCGGTCTTGCTGTCATTAGTTTTTATTGGATATTGCAGGAAGGATATTCTGTTAGGCATAAGAATATTTCACTTACGATTTCTTTTCTTAGCCTCTGCCTTGATAATGGCCCTCAGATCAGCAATATATGCCTGCGTAGCCTTTTCAACCGTTACATTGTTTTTCTCCATAAAAAAAATAGCCCACTGCTGCATGGCAATCTTAGCCGCCTCTGCATCCTTCTGTCCTATCGGCGACCTATAAAATGCAAGAATATTATCCAATTCATCTTCCGTAACATGCAGGCCGTAATAAACGCTCCACGCATTCACTGCATCTTCAGTCGTCCACGCTGATTTTGCCGCATTAAGGAATTTCTGATATGAATTTTCCAGAGCAACAAGTGTCGTCTTCTTTAAACCGGGGAACTGCGTCTTTGCCTCCTGCAGCATCTTTGGAGCGATTAATTTAACCTGTTCATGGCTGTATGACCTTTGCTGTTCGATTATTTCGTGCAGGCCCTGAATCTTCGCAAGTTCCTTAAGCTTGGCTGCCTTTGACGTTTCATCCGCAAACGCATACGACGCTGTCAGAAGCAGCGCAATGACAGCAAATCTAAAAACCATCATATTCCAATCCTCCTTCTTGATCTGCATATAATATTTCATGAAATCAGTGAGACAAAATAAGGGACCCATCTATTCTGCTATTCTATTCTTATTACCGTCTCTGTTTAATGAAAAGACAATTACAGACGTATCTTTTGCACAGCCTGATAGAATGAAGAAAATAAGGATGTTGAAAAAAGCCTTCTTAATTCTTTTGCCTCCCCTTTCATACAGTAGTAAAAATCCGTTAGGTCATATTTATTCCATATATCACAGAGGCCGCAGTTGCAGCCCGATTTTTGTTTCGGTGAGACGCTTTTGCCTCTGGCGCAGAACAGTATTTCACCTTTAACTCTGGGGTACGATGGACATACACCGCAGAACTTGATGCATATGGTCTCATTTTCGTAATTATCATCCACTTCTGACATTTATCGCTCCTTCTTTCAATTATTATGCTTGATACTCCCAATTCTATTCAGGTATTCGAGGACTGCTGCTACAAATGCAGCATGGCTCCAGGTGAGTGGGGAGACAGAGAGCGGCTGATTCGTAAATGGATGAACCTGTTCTGCCAGAACTCCTGACGGCAATGCCCTCGAAGCTGCCCATTGCAGGATAGGGATTGCCTCGTTCAGTTCTTCCGTATTCTTTGCCTTTGCTATATACCACTGGGCAAGCCAGAGCGTGCATATAAACCATGGATTGCCCGGCACATTATGAATATCCTCGGCAGTGCTGTGGTATTTGTCCCCTTCATATCTTGCTATACCGCCTACATCGGTCTTTACCCAGAGACGATTTTTTATAGCATTCATCGTGTTTACAACCCTCTCATCATCAGGCTCAAAAACGCCGAAATAGAAGGGCGCATATATACTCGCATCGATGGTCAGGTCTGTCTCAAAAGAGCCATTTTTATCCGGGACGATTGTCTTTAAAAACCTTTTGTATTCTTTGTTGTAAAGGTATTTGTCCATTGCGGTCTTGACATCTTCCGCTGCTCTTCTGTATATCCTGCTCCTTTTTGTGTCGCCAAAGAAGGTTGTGAAATTTCCCGCTGCTTTTAGCCCGGCATATACTGCCGATACAGTGAATGTATGTATCCCCCATTTTTCCTCCCAGAGGTCATATGATGGAAGGGGAAGACCTGTTTCGCTGTCCCTGTATGATGCAAGAAAGTCGCCGCATCGTATAACGAGGGTTTCATACTGTCCCGAAGCGAATTCTATATCCCTGAACTTATCGAAATGAAACCACAATGCCCACAGAATAAGTCCTGTTCCGTCTTCCTGTATTGGGAGGTGTTTTTCACCGTTGCTTATCCACGGGTGCCATGAACTCCCGAGAGAGCCGTTGGGGTTATACTTGTGAAGGAAATAACCTGCAGACTCTTTACCTTTGCCGATTATATCGAGACAGAAATCGAAAAACTTCCTTGTTATTCCATGGTAACCTGCCATGTCGAGCGCATAAGCAACAAAGGCGCCGTCTCTCGGCCACATATAGCTATAAGTATCCCTCGCAAAATGCTGGACATCTGAATCATTTCCGGCTATTATGGCGCCGTTAGAATCGATGTTCGTCCTTAATATCAGGAGACTTTTTTTATAGAGGTTCGCTATGTTTTCCGGCAGGTTCGAGAGATTTAAATTCTCCTTATTAACCCATGCCCTCCAGTAATTTTCTGTACGTTTAATAAAATGTTCTATTCCATGCCCCATGATCATCTTATTGAGGCTACTTACTTCTGCATAATTTTTCCCCGCACATATCCAATAATATATGGTTTGCTCCCCATTTGGAGGAACTCTTACAGAGAAGGAAAGTGTTGAATCCACAGACCCTTGAGATATTGGCGCTCCCTCAAGCCGTCCGTCTTCGGCGTCCTTCCATGTTCCTTCAAGTCCGTGAAACTCCTTTATCCCTGTGGCATACTGGTCAATGCCCTGTCTGTTTTCTCGCATCCCGCTCATGAGGAAATAACGGTCGCCTTTGTAGTGAATGATTGCCTTCTCATCAGGGTCATAATAGGCTGTATCTCCTGTTGCTGATTCAAGCATATGGTAATCGTGGTGAAAGAAGATGCGGATTTCCCTCTCATTGTCAAAATGATTTTTCAGGACTATCTTTTTTAGGTAGACATTCTCTCTGTAATCAATCAGGTCATTGCAGAGAAGACTTATGCCGAGGGGCTCATTGAATGCCGTTACATGTGTTAGAAGGCTCTCTGTCACATAATCAAGATTGAGGTTCCAGTCCCTGTTGACCCACTCGAATCTTTTGTCTGTCCATACGCCAAAACGAAATTTGTGGCCGTCCGTATGATTCTCCTTGCCAGCATGGGGATAGTAAATATCTCTTAAACAGTAGTCCTGATCAAAGGTGATAAGAAAATTTCCGTTCCCTATAGGTATGTTACGTGGCATGTCTGGTTAAAGCGTATTTAAAAACGCAATGATATTTTCCACTTCCTCGTCAGAGAGATACGAAAACGACGGCATATCTTTGTAAGGATTCCTTATCTGATTTGCAACATTTTCAGGAGTGGCGGGTTTTTTGCTCATCGGCAGAAGCGGATTTTTTAGAATGCCTTTATGTCCGGGGCCTACCTCCCTCTTGTTGCTGTATGCGTCATGACAGAAATAACATTTTGATTCGTAAAGTTCTTTTCCCTTTCCGATGCTCTCAGGGTCTGTTTTAAGTGCAATCTTAACCGTTTCTTTCACAGGCTCTTTTTTCAGTGAAACGGCTTCCATAAACGCCTTATCCGAGCCGAATTTCGTAATAAGCAGATAATATCCTCCGGATGCCGCAAACATGGCAAACGAAATAAGCGCTATCAAAAGCCCTATGATTTTTACCTGATTGTAAAACTGCCTGTATACCCTTAAAATAGAAAACTTCAATCCGAGAAGCAGAAGTATTGCAACTGCATATAAGGAATGTATCAGCGCCCGAGGTGAAAGCTCTGTCTTTGTGTTTATGATAAAATCCAGACAAAAATAGGTGATAAGGATAAAGAGTAAAAAATAGACTATCCCGTTTGCCCTGTGGATTTTTTTCAGCTTCTCTATATCATATTTCTTTCCGCTCCTGCCGAATATCTCAAGCATGGTGAATACCGCAACCACGGATGAAATCAGGATGCCGATACCCAGCAAAGATTTCAAGAAGGACACTGACATTAACTGCCTCCTGAATGATAAAAAGGGAGGGTATTGCCCCCCCCCATTAAAAATGATTCTAATAACCGGAAGCCTTCGCCTTGCCTTTCAGAGATTTTATGTAGGCAACCATATCCTTCATCTGTCCTGACTTTGCGTCAATAGCCTTCCCCATACTTGCATTCACAATGCAGAAATTAACAGCCTCTTCAATGCTCTTCTGCGTCTTACCCATTATTTTGAACGCTTTTTTGTCAGCCGCTTTTTCCAACCCTTTGCCGTTAGGGTGGCAGTCATTGCATGCTTTTTTGCCGCTGAATGCCTTTTGGTCATTGAATAGGGCTTTGCCTCTTTCTTCGGGCAGGTGTTTTTCCGCGAAGGCTACTGAAAATGTTAAACCGAGAATTATGAGAAGCAGCAGAGATACTTTTAAAATCTTCATCCGTCTCACCTCCTCTTTATTCACTATTGTATAGGAGAAAAGATAGTTTAGCAATATTTCGCATTAAATCATCTAAAATGTAACCGAGAAGGTACTGGTTAAATCATCTAAAA
>JASEHP010000056.1 GCA_030018605.1 Thermodesulfovibrionales bacterium | reverse complement strand
TTCATGATTCAACAGAAGAAGCTTCGGTTACCATGTTAAATGATTTAACACGGAATACGAATTGACTACAATCGCCTTAAGGGGTTATCATAATTCCCATGATTACGCCGGAGAAGCAACTTGAGATTATCAAACGAGGATCTGTTGAGGTTATCAGCGAGAAGGAGCTGCTCGCCAAACTTGAGAAGTCCGATAAAGAAAAAAAGCCTCTCAGAATAAAGGCAGGGTTTGATCCCACGGCTCCGGACATCCATCTCGGCCATACAGTTTTGCTTGAAAAGATGAGGCAGTTTCAGGAACTCGGGCATGAGATATTATTTTTAATCGGTGATTTCACAGGCATGATAGGCGACCCTACCGGCAGGTCTGAGGTCAGAAAGCCCCTTACAAAGGAAGAGGTATTAAAAAACGCCGGGACATACAGAGAGCAGATATTTAAGATATTGGATCCTAAAAAAACAAAGGTGATGTTCAACAGCGAATGGCTTGCGAAGATGGGCGCTATGGATATTGTGAGGCTCGGTGCGATGCAGACAGTTGCGCGGATGTTAGAGAGAGAAGATTTCAAAAAGCGCTTTGAAAACCAGCAGGATATATCAATACTTGAATTTTATTATCCGTTGTTTCAGGCATACGACTCTGTTCATCTCAAGGCGGATGTTGAACTTGGAGGCACAGACCAGAAATTCAATATCCTTATGGGCAGGACATTGCAGAGGAAATTCGGAGTTGAAGAGCAAGCGGTTGTGCTTATGCCCCTGCTTGAGGGGCTTGACGGAGTTAACAAGATGTCAAAGAGCCTTGGGAATTACATCGGAATTACTGAGTCTCCGAAAGATATGTTTGGGAAGGTGATGTCAATAAGCGATACTCTCATGCTCAGGTACTATGAGCTTCTGAGCCATATATCGCTCGAAGAATTGAATGAGATCAAAAAGGGAATTGAAAAGGGCACGGTCCATCCAAAGACAGCAAAGGAAAATCTGGCGCTTGAAATTATTGGAAGATACCACGGAAAAGATGCGGCATTAAAAGCCAAAGAAGAATTTGGGCATATTTTCAAGGATAAGGGAATGCCTGATGAAATTCCTGTTTTCGAGCTTAAGTGGGAAGAGGATGAGATGTGGGTGCCGAAGATTATGAAGCTCTCTGGCATTGTCTCAAGCACAAGCGAGGCTGTAAGGCTTATCAAACAGGGCGGGGTTTTAATTGATGACAAGAAATGCGATAACCCCGATGCAAAACTCAAAAAAGGAGATTATCTTTTCAAGGCAGGGAAGAGAAAGTTTTATAGGGTTGAGGGGAAGTAGGATATCCCAATGCGAATTTTTAAGAAATTATTTTCTCAGCTTAATGCAAACCATGTGAGGTACCTTGTTGTTGGCGGTGTAGCAGTCAATCTCTACGGAATAGAAAGGGCAACAGCAGATATAGATATAGTCTTAGCTCTTGACAAAGGGAATCTCCAGAAATTTATTGAAGTTGCGAAGTCGCTCGGCTTAAAACCAAAAATTCCAGTAAGACTCGATGACCTTTCAGATAACCACAAAAGAAAAGAATGGGCAGAGGATAAAAACATGACTGTTTTCAGTCTTTATGATCCTCAAAATCAATTCTTAATTCTTGACGTTTTTATTGAAGAACCTTTTAATTTTGAAGAAGTATACAAGGTTAGGAAAAAATTTAAGTTGGAAGATATAACAATTCCGGTTGTCCCAGTAGAAGAGTTAATTGCAATGAAGGGAAAAACAGGCAGACCTCAGGATCAGGCTGATGCTTTTCATTTAAAGAAAATTATGAGAGAATGGAAGAATGAAAGATAGTCCTCTCTTATATTACAGGACAAAAGAAGAAATAGAGGCTTACAGGAAAAAGCCGGTAAAGCTCAAAATGCAGTGGCTTGAAGCGCAGATGGAATTCTTTCACAAGGCAATGCCCGAGAAGGCAAAGAGGATATGGAAGAGAATAGAGAAGGGGCAGATTTTTAAATAGGGGAAGTTTTTGAGGATTATTGGGAAGTAGCCTCAGCTTGCTATCTCTCCGTTAACAGGCCTGATGTCTTTGCCGTAGACCTTGTCAAGAATCTCTTTCGCTCCTTTTGAAAGCAGGGCTTCAGCGAGTTTGAGGCCAAGGGATTCTGCGTCTTCTGGATCGCCTTCAACATGGCTCTTGATAATCCTGTCACCTGAAATACTGCCAACCAGTCCGTTCATTGACAGCTTATCACTATTAAGTGTCGCATATGCCGCTATCGGCACCTGACATCCGCCTTCAAGTTTCTTAAGGCATGCCCTTTCTGCTCTGACGCAAACAGATGTCTCAGGATGATTCAACGGAGAAATAAGCTTATTTATAAATTCATCGTCAGCCCTGCATTCAATCCCGATTGCGCCCTGCCCGATTGCAGGGAGGCTTATATCAGGTTCAAGCATCTCTGTTATCCTCTCGGCCCAGCCGAGCCTCTTAACGCCTGCTGCCGCAAGGATGATTGCGTCAAATTGTCCTTCATCAAGTTTCCTGAGCCTCGTATCAAGGTTTCCTCTAAGTTGTTCTATCTTCAAATCAGGCCTGATGCTCAGCAGTTGACACGACCTTCTCAAACTGCTTGTTCCTACAGTCGCGCCCTTTGGCAGTTCTCTGAAACTTTGAACTTTGAACTTTGAACTTTGAACTTGAGAAATGAAAGCGTCGCGGGGGTCTTCCCTCTTGCATATAACCGCAAGATAAAGCCCCTTTGGAAAATCTGTCGGAACATCCTTCATGCTGTGAACAGCGAGGTCAGCCTCGCCTCTGAGGAGCGCCTCTTCAATCTCTTTTACGAAGAGCCCTTTTCCGCCTACCTTCGCAAGCGGGACATCAAGGATTTTATCTCCGGTTGTTTTTATCTTGTTGAGTTCGATGATTAAATCAGGATTGAGTTTCAGAAGTTCGGATTTCACCCATTCGGCCTGCCATAAAGCAAGCCTACTTCCGCGAGTTCCGATTATGACTTTCTTTTTCTCCAATTTTGTCTCCCAAAATGGACTTAAGAGTTTATAGTATAATATTTTATTGGTTAAAGCTTCAAGGAAGACCTATTTAAAAATGCTCCAAAACATTAAAGATAAAATCCTCTCCGGACAGAGGCTTGCAAGGGAAGACGCCCTCAGGCTGTTTGAGACAGATGACATATTCACTCTCGGAAAACTCGCATCCCACGCGGCAAAAAAGAAGAATGGCAACAAGGCATACTTCATAAGAAACATCCATATTAATCCCACAAACATCTGTGTCAACCGCTGCAAATTCTGCGCTTTCAGCCGCTCGAAAGGCGAAGATGGCGCATACGAGCTTACTATAGAGGAGATACTCAACAAGCTTCACCCATTCACTCATTCACCCGTTCACTCATTCACCGAAGTTCACATTACCGGCGGACTGCATCCCGACTGGATTTTTGAACATTACCTTGAGATGATTGCAAGGGTTAAACAAACATTTCCGAAGATGTGCATAAAGGCATTCACTGCAACTGAGATAGAATACTTTTCGCGAATAAGCGGCAAGAGTATTTCTAATATATTGCTTGAACTCAAAAAACACGGCCTTGATACAATGCCCGGAGGAGGGGCAGAGATTTTTGATATTGCAGTGAGAAATCAACTCTGTCCTGAGAAACTTTCGGGTGAGGGCTGGCTTGCTGTTATTGAGGCTGCGCATAAGGCAGGAATAAAAACAAATGCAACAATGCTATACGGGCATATTGAAAGCTATGAGCAGAGGGTTGATCACCTGATGAGACTGAGAGAGTTACAGGACAGGGCAGGAGGATTTCAGGCATTTATTCCGCTGGCATATCATCCTGAAAACACCGAGATAGGCGGTTCGTATTCTTCCGGAATAGATGATTTAAAGACTATTGCGGTCAGCAGGCTTGTGCTTGATAATTTTACACACATCAAGGCTTACTGGATTATGCTTGGAGAGAAATTATCACAGCTTGCGCTTTTGTTCGGCGCTGATGATATTGACGGAACAATTATAGAGGAAAAGATTACGCACTCTGCAGGCGCACTCAGCGGGAATGCAATGACAGCGGAGCAGTTAAAGAAGCTCATTAAGAAAGCGGGAAAGATTCCAGTGGAAAGGGATAGTTTTTATAGGGAGATTAAATAATATGAGTATCATAGGAGACTGTGATGTTCTTACTGCTGTTGCCGAACACCTTTTCGCTTTTTGCAGTCCGCCTCAGGCGGATTGACAAATCTAAGGCTTGTTACAGACAATTTCAAAACTCGCCTGCGGCTCAGACAGTTGAAATTGCTTATCTTCCACTTCGCCGAGATTTGTTACCAAAAATTCTCTGATGTCGCTCAAAGGGTTCGTCAACTTAATTTTAACAGTTGGATGGGATATGAATTATGAAACGATTAAATAAAAAAGAAGCGTTATCCTTACTAAAAAATTCCGACTTCCTTGAACTCGGTGAAAGGGCGGATGAGGCAAGGAAGGAGCTGCATCCGGAGAAGGCTGTCACTTTTGTCGTTGACAGGAATATCAATTACACGAACATCTGCATAAACAAATGCAAGTTCTGCGCTTTCTGGAGGGATAAGGAAAATAAGGATGCCTATGTTTTGAGTGAAGAGGAGTTGTTCAAAAAGATTGAGGAGACGATAAATCTCGGAGGCACTCAAATCCTGATTCAGGGAGGGTTGCATCCTGATTTTGATATCGGCTATCACATCGATCTGCTTAAATCAATAAAATCCCGCTTTGATATCAATGTCCATGGATTTTCACCTCCTGAAATATGCTACATCGCTGATAAATCAGACCTGACAATTCCTGAGGCATTGAAAATATTGAAAGGTGCAGGGCTTGATTCCATCCCCGGCGGAGGCGCTGAGATACTCTCTGACAGGGTGAGGGAGATTTTAAGTCCGAGAAAAATTAAATCATCCTCATGGCTGAAGGTCATGGAAGAGGCGCACAGGCTCGGCATGAGGACAACTGCAACAATGATGTTCGGGAGTATTGAAAAATCGGAGGACATTATTGAACATCTTGACGCAATAAGAACTCTTCAGGAAAGGACAGGAGGATTTACCGCATTTATCCCGTGGACCTTCCAGCCGGGGAATACAGAGTTAAGCGAGCGGTCAGCGGTCAGCGGTCAGCGGTCAGCTAAAACCACAAAAATAAATCCTGCTACTGCTGTGGAATATCTTCGCGTTCTTGCTTTATCCAGAATATATCTTGACAATGTGAAAAACATTCAGGCATCGTGGGTAACGCAGGGGTTGAAAATTGCCGAGGTTGCATTAAGATTCGGAGCAAATGATTTCGGCTCTACAATGATTGAAGAAAATGTCGTTGCATCAGCAGGCGTAAGCTACAGGGTCTCAATGGAAGACATAATCAGGGCAATAAAAAATGCCGAGTTCTCTCCCGCGCAAAGAGATACTTACTACAACATAATAAAAAGATTTTAAACATAAAAAATAAGCAGGCGAACCCTTAATACCTCATCACTTCTTCGATTGCCTTCTTTATCCTTGGAATTGTCGGTATGTAAAAGTCTTCAAGCTTAGGAAGCGGCATGACAACATCATAGCCTGTTACCCGCATTATCGGAGCCTTAAGATGAAGCATTGCATCCTCTGCTATTGTTGCTGAAAGCTCTGCTCCGAATCCGCATGTTTTTGGCGCTTCGTGAATAATGACAACCCTTCCAGTCTTTTTTGCCGATTTAAGTACTGTCTCCTCGTCAAATGGACTTAATGTCATAAGATCAATAACCTCTGCATCAATGCCTTCAACTGCCTTCAATGCCCTCTGAAGCATGCTTCCCCATGCGATAACAGTAACATCCTTGCCTTCCTGAACAACCCTTGCCTTTCCAAGAGGGATTGAATATTCTCCTTCGGGGACATCCTCTTTCATTGAGCGGTACAGCCTTGTTGACTCAAGAAATATTACTGGGTCCGTGTCTCTTACTGATGAAATCAAAAGCCCTTTTGCACTGTATGGGGATGAGGGCACAACGACTTTTATGCCCGGCATATGGCAGAAGAAGGACTCTGTGCTTTCCGAATGAAGTTCAGGCGCCTTAATCCCTGCGCCGTACGGAGTCCTTATAACAAGAGGGCATGTGAACCTTCCTCTTGAGCGAGAGCGTATTCTTGACGCATGGGAAAATATCTGGTCTATTGCCGGATAGACGAATCCCATGAATTGGATCTCTGCAACAGGCTTTAAACCGTAAAGCGCCATGCCTATTGCAGCGCCGGCAATTACCGATTCAGCCAATGGCGTGTCTATGACTCTCTCGGCTCCAAACTCATCAATAAGCCCTTCCGTGATACGAAACACGCCTCCGTCCTTTCCAACATCCTCGCCGAGGATGACGACATTTTTATCCCTCTGCATCTCTTCTTTGAGCGCAAGGTTGATAGCCTGAACCATGTTTAGTTTCGGCATATCATAACTCCTTAATCTGCCTCGTCTGTCTCTGTGTCATTTTCTCGTAAGTAAACGTGAACATATCCTTTGGCTCTGGATGCTCTATTGCCTCTTCCATCTTCACAGCCTCATCAACCGCAGCCTTTGCCTTATTTTCAACATCCGTTTGATATTGATTATTCCAGAGCCCCTTTTTCTCCATAAATAACTTTAGTCTCAGAATCGGGTCTTTTGCCTTCCATGCATCCACCTCTTCATTTGAACGGTATCTCCCTGCATCATCAGCAGTTGTATGGTCTGACATTCTGTATGTGAAGCATTCAATGAAAGTCGGGCCGTCTCCTCTTTTTGCCTTATCAACAGCCTCTTTTGCCGCCTTATAAACAGCAACGATGTCATTGCCGTCAACCTGAATCCCTTCAAAGCCGTAGGCAAAAGCCTTTTGCGCAAGCGTCTTGGAGGCCGTCTGTTTTTCCCTCGGAACTGATATTGCCCAATGGTTATTCTGGCAGATAAAAACAACAGGGAGTTTAAATACGCCGGCAAAATTCATCCCTTCATGGAAATCTCCTTCTGATGTTCCTCCGTCTCCAAAATAACAGGCAACCGCCTTTTTATCTCCCCTGTATTTCACTCCCATGGCAGCGCCGACGGCGTGAGGGATTTGCGTTCCCACAGGCACGCATACGGGAAAGATATTCAGGTCCTCCGGGCATTTCACTCCCCTTTCATCCCCGGACCAGTACTGAAAAAGCATATGCAGGGGATAGCCCATTGTTATATAAACGCCCATTTCCCTGAATGAAGGAAATATCCAGTCTGATTTCTCAAGCGCGAATGCGCTTCCGATCTGCGATGCCTCCTGTCCGAGGATTGACGCATAACTGCCGAGCCTGCCTTCTCTCTGGAGGTTTAACGCGCGCTGGTCAAATGTCCGAGAAAGGGCAAGAAGTTCATACATTTTTTTTATCTGCTCGTTGGAAAGGGGAGGCATGAGGGATTCATCAACATTGCCCTTTTCATCAAGGACTTCAAGCCGTTTTACATTGTATGACTCTATAATTTTTTCAGGCATAGATACCCTCTTTAAGATTATACCCATAAAATGTTTCTTAGAAAAGAAGAAAATAAGTATTTCATGGAATCCTATGGATAATTTGAATATAATTATATTGAGGATTCTATGATAATCGGAATACCGAGAGAAATCAAAAAAGAGGAATACAGGGTTGCAATGACACCTGAAGGGGTATCAGAACTGAAAAGAAACGGGCAAACAATTCTCATAGAAATAGGCGCTGGCGAGGGAAGCGGGTTTTCTGATGAGGAATATCTTCAGGCTGATGCTGATGTGGTTGACAGGGCAACTGTTTTTAATAAGGCAGACTTGATCGTAAAAGTCAAAGAGCCATTGCCTCAGGAATATGATTTATTGAGAGAGGGGCAGGCGATATTTACGTATCTTCACCTTGCTCCAAACAGAGAATTAACAGAACTGCTTCTGAAGAAAAAGATAACAGGACTCGCATACGAGACTTTGCAGAAAGACGGCGCATTGCCGCTTCTTGCTCCGATGAGTGAGATTGCAGGCAGAATGGCTCCTCTGATGGGAGCATATTATCTCCAGAAGATTTATCACGGAGAAGGTGTTCTTGTAACAGGCGCAGCAGGCGTAAAACCTGCGAAGGCAGCAATACTCGGAGCAGGTGTTGTCGGCACGAATGCAGCCCATGTCTGCATCGGCCTCGGGATGGATACAGTTGCTATAAACAAAGGCGTTGAGAAACTCCAGAAACTTGACGAAATGTTCATGGGAAGGGTAAAGACTCTGCCGTTGACTTCACACAATATCGCTGAAGAAATAAAAGATGCTGATATTTTAATTGGGGCTGTGCTTGTGCCAGGAGGGAAAACGCCTGTGCTTATCACCAGAGATATGCTTAAGACAATGAAAAAAGGCGCTGTGATAATAGACGTGTCTGTTGATCAGGGAGGATGCGTTGAGACATCTAAGCCGACAACGCATGACAACCCTATCTATGAAGTTGAGGGCATAATTCATTACTGTGTTGCCAATATGCCCGGCGCATATCCGAGGACTTCTACACTTGCGCTTACTAATGCAACGCTGCCATATATTAAGCTCCTTGCAAATAAGGGAATTGGAAAGGCGCTCTCGGATGATGAAATGATAAAGACGGCTCTGAATACGTATAAAGGAGAAATAACCAACAAGGCCCTCGCGGAGTCAATCGGAATGCCGTTCGCATCTAAAACTTAGACTAAAAGGAGTCAACTATAAAGAATTCTCCTTAATTTGGAATTTAACATTATGAGAA
>JASEHP010000055.1 GCA_030018605.1 Thermodesulfovibrionales bacterium | reverse complement strand
CAGGTAATAAAGGTTATTCGTGAAATTACCGGGCTCGGGCTCAAAGAGGCAAAAGACCTTGTTGACGGCGCTCCGAAGCCTATTAAGACCGGAGTCACAAAAGAAGAATCCGACTCAATTAAGGCAAAGGTAGAAGAACAGGGAGCAAAAGTAGAGATAAAATAAAAAGACCGTAATGAGTAATGCGTGATGAGTAGGTAAGAAAGAAGTCTTTAACTTGTTACGGATTACGCATTACGCGTAAAAAGGGAGACGTATGGCAAGAATTCTCAGAGAAAGGTTGAATTTTGGGAAAGTTACTTCTTTCTTGGAAGTGCCAAACCTTATAGACATTCAGAAAAATTCTTATGAGCAGTTTCTGCAGAAAGACGTTCCTCCAGACAAGAGACAGGATGTCGGGCTTCAGGCAGCTATTTTGAGTATTTTCCCCATAACAGGCTATAACGAAACAGCTGCGTTTGAATTCCTCGGCTATGTTATGAAAGAGCCTAAGTTCAATGTCAGGGAGTGCCTTCAGAAGGGCATTACATATTCAGCGCCGTTAAAGATAAAAGTAAGGCTTAATATCTATGAAGTCGAAGGCAAAAATAAGAGGCTAAAAGAGTCAAGGGAACAGGAGGTTTATATAGGAGAGATACCGCTGATGACGGAAACAGGCACGTTTATCATCAATGGCACAGAACGTGTTATAGTCAGCCAGCTTCATCGCTCTCCAGGTGTGTTTTTCAGCCATGATAAAGGTAAGACTCACGCAAGCGGCAGGATTCTGTATTCGGCCCGTGTGATACCGTCAAGAGGTTCATGGCTTGACTTTGAATTTGATACGAAGAACATCCTCTATGTGAGAATTGACAGAAGAAAAAGGCTTCCTGCGACTATAGTGCTCAAGGCGCTCGGGTTTACAAACGAGGCATTGCTAAAAGAATTTTATCCTGTAGAGACGATTAAGATAAAAGGCAATACATTTACGAGAGTTGTCAGCGATATTCTTGTCGGAGTAAAAGCTGTCCAGAACATAATTGCCCCTCATACAAAGGAGTTGATTGTGAAGGAGGGAAGCAAAATTACAAAAGGCGCAATAAAGAAGATGGAGGCCTCTCATATAAAGGAAATACCGATTTCAAAGGAAGATATAATAGGGAGAATTACGCTTAAGGACATAGTGGATCCAGCTACAGGCGAAGTGATACTTGAAGGCAATGAGATTATAACAGAGGAGATTTTCAATAAGATGCTCATTGCCAGGATAGATTCTCTTGCTCTGCTGTTTATAGATAATGTCCATTATCTTTCTTCCCTCAGGGATACATTGTTGACAGATAAAGTCAATGTGCAGGATGAGGCGCTGGTTGAGATATACAGAAAACTCAGGCCCGGGGAACCGCCCACTATCAACGCAGCAAAGGAACTGTTTAAGGGACTTTTCTTTGATCCGATACGATATGATCTTTCGCCGGTCGGCAGGCTGAAGATAAATAAGAGACTCGGACTTGATATACCGCTTGAGACCAGAGTCCTTACAGATAAAGATATAGTTGATATCGTACGTTATCTCCTTTCATTGAGAACAGGCAAAGGTGAGGTTGACGATATAGATCACCTTGGGAACAGACGTATAAGGGGCGTTGGAGAACTGCTTGAAAATCAGTTCAGGATAGGGCTTGTCAGAATGGAGCGGACAACAAAAGAAAAGTTATCCCTTACAGAGCTTGAGGAAGCAATGCCGCACGACCTGATAAATGCAAAACCTGTGATGGCTGCGGTTAAGGAGTTCTTCGGCACAAGCCAGCTAAGCCAGTTTATGGATCAAACAAACCCTCTGTCTGAGATTACGCATAAAAGAAGACTCTCAGCGCTTGGCCCAGGCGGTCTCACCAGGGAGCGCGCAGGTTTTGAGGTCAGGGACGTCCATCCTACACATTACGGAAGAATATGTCCTGTAGAAACGCCCGAAGGCCCCAACATCGGCTTGATAACATCACTTGCAACATATGCAAGGGTTAATGAATTCGGGTTTATAGAGGTTCCATACAGAAAAGTTGCGGATGGAAGAGTGACAGAAGAGGTTGAATATCTGTCTGCTATTGACGGTGAGAAGTTCATAATTGCCGAGGCGACTTCACCTGTAGATAAAAAAGGGCGTCTTGTCGGTGAGACTGTCTCTGCAAGGGTAGGCGGAGATTTCAGAATGGTAACGCCCAAAGAAGTACAGTATATGGACGTATCGCCCAAACAGATTATCGGCGTATCAGCAGCCATGGTTCCTTTTCTTGAAAACGATGACGCAAACAGGGCGCTGATGGGATCCAACATGCAGAGGCAGGCAGTGCCTTTGCTTTCTTCATCTGCGCCTATCGTAGGCACGGGAATGGAGTATGTGGCTGCAAGGGACTCAGGCGCTCTTGTTATCGCAAAGAGAGCAGGCATAGTTGAAAGTGTTGACGCTTCAAGAATTGTTGTGAAGAGTAAGGAAGACGGAGGCCGGGTTGATATATACAGCCTTATAAAATTTCAAAGGTCGAATCAGGCTACATGCATAAACCAGAAGCCTGTAGTGAATGTAGGCGATATGGTTACAAAGGGCAGTGTTCTTGCAGACGGCCCTTGCACTGACATGGGCGATCTTGCCCTCGGAAAGAACGTCCTTGTTGCCTTTATGCCTTGGGGCGGGTACAACTTTGAAGACGCAATTCTTATAAGCGAACGGCTTGTAAAAGAAGACGTTTTCACATCAGTGCATATAGAAGAGTTTGAAATAGAGTCAAGAGAGACAAAACTCGGCCCGGAAGAAATTACAAGGGATATTCCCAATGTCGGAGAGGAAGCTCTTAAAGATCTTGATGAAAGCGGGATAATAAGAATCGGCGCAGAGGTAAAGCCTGGCGATATACTTGTAGGGAAGGTAACGCCGAAAGGAGAGACGCAGCTTACTCCGGAGGAGAAACTTTTAAGGGCAATATTCGGGGAAAAGGCTGAAGACGTCAAGGAGAGCTGTCTTTATGTGCCGCCCGGGATAGAGGGAACAGTTGTAGATGCAAGGGTGTTTTCAAGAAAAGGCACAGAGAAAGATGTGAGGGCAAAGAGCATAGAGGAAGAAGACATTGTAAGGCTTCAGCGCGACCTGGAGGAAGAAATACGGATAGTAAAGGAAGATAAGTTCCGCAAGATAAGACATTTGCTTGTTGACCAGAAGGTTTTAGAGGATGTAAAAGATTCAAAGACAAAGGAAGTTATATGCCAGAAGGGCAAAAAACTTAAGGAAAAACAGATAGAGAAAATCAAGAATGAACATCTGATCAGCGTGAAGATAGATGATTTTGATGTGAAAGAAAAAATAGACATTGTAAGCAATGAAGCAAACCAGCATGTGCGCTACCTTGCATCAAGGTATGATGAGCGCATTGACAGGGTTAAAAGAGGCGATGAGCTTCCGTCCGGAGTAAATAAGCTTGTCAAAGTATACATAGCCATGAAGCGCAAGCTGCAGATTGGCGATAAGATGGCGGGCAGGCACGGAAATAAAGGCGTAGTGGCGATGGTATTGCCTGATGAGGATATGCCATATCTTCCTGACGGCACGCCTGTGGACATAGTCCTGAACCCGCTGGGCGTTCCTTCAAGAATGAATGTTGGGCAGATACTGGAAACACATCTGGGATGGGCGGCAAAGACGCTTGGACTTTATGTTGCCACACCTGTATTTGAAGGAGCAAAAGAGGGAGATATAAAGGATATGCTGAACAAAGCAGGGCTTCCCAGCACAGGTCAGATAACACTTTGTGACGGCAGGACAGGCGAGCCGTTCAAGAGACCTGTGACTGTCGGGTACATGTATATGCTGAAACTTCATCATCTTGTTGACGACAAGATGCATGCGCGCTCAATAGGTCCTTATTCACTGGTAACACAGCAGCCGCTCGGAGGAAAGGCGCAGTTTGGAGGCCAGAGGCTGGGTGAAATGGAAGTCTGGGCGCTGGAAGCATACGGCGCAGCCCATACTCTGCAGGAATTCCTCACTGTAAAAAGTGATGATGTAACCGGCAGAACCCGTATGTATGAGGCGATAGTTAAGGGCGATGCGACTCTGGAACCAGGAGTTCCTGAGTCTTTCCATGTATTAATAAAAGAACTCCAGAGCCTTGCGCTTGATGTCGAGCTTCTGGAGAAAAAAGGTAAGGGGGAATAGATTGGCAGAGGAAACCTATACTATTTTTCAAAGGCCGAAAAATCCAACCGACTATGAGGCGCTGAGAATTAAACTTGCCTCTCCTGAAAAAATAAGGGAGTGGTCTTACGGAGAGGTTAAGAAACCTGAGACGATAAACTACCGGACGTTCAAGCCGGAGCGTGACGGCCTTTTCTGTGCAAAAATCTTTGGCCCGATGAAGGACTGGGAGTGCATATGCGGAAAATACAAAAGAATGAAGCACAGGGGCGTTGTATGTGATAAGTGCGGCGTTGAGGTAATACAGTCCAAGGTCAGAAGATACAGGCTCGGGCATATAGAGCTTTCAACTCCAGTTGCGCATATCTGGTTCCTCAAAGGCGTGCCGAGCAGAATAGGCACATTGCTTGACATGACAATGCGGCAGCTTGAAAAGGTGCTGTATTTTGAAAGCTATGTTGTGATTGATCGCGGGGATACAAAGCTTAAAGAGAAAGAACTTCTCACAGAAGACGAATGTAAGAAAAAGAGCGCAGAGCTTGGGACAAGTTTCAAAGCAGGAATGGGCGCTGAAGCAATAAGGGAACTTCTCAGGAGAGTGGACCTTGATGTCCTCGGTAAAGAACTGAAGCATAAGATACGAGACGCGGTATCCATAGGCATTAAAAAGAAACTCACCAAGAGGCTCAAGGTTGTAGAGTCTTTCAAGAATTCAGGGAACAAGCCTGAGTGGATGATAATGGATGTAATACCGGTTCTGCCGCCTGACCTTAGGCCGTTGGTGCCGCTTGAAGGCGGAAGGTTTGCGACATCAGACCTGAATGACCTTTACCGGAGGGTTATAAACAGAAACAACAGATTAAAGAGGCTGATGGAATTAAAGGCTCCAAGCGTAATCATAAAGAATGAGAAGAGGATGCTTCAAGAAGCAGTTGACGCCTTGTTTGATAACGGCAGGAGAGGCCGTGTATTGAAGACGGCAACGAAGAGGCCGTTGAAGTCTCTGAGCGACATGATAAGAGGAAAGCAGGGACGTTTCCGCCAGAATCTCCTTGGAAAACGCGTTGACTATTCAGGCAGGTCTGTTATTGTAGTAGGCCCTGAACTTAGGCTTCATCAGTGCGGCCTTCCAAAGAGGATGGCGCTGGAACTCTTCAAACCTCTTGTGTTCAGCAGGCTTGAGGAAAAGGGTTTCGCTACTACTATAAAGGCTGCAAAAAAGCTTGTTGAAAAAGAACAGCCTGAGGTATGGGATGCGCTGGAAGAGGTTATCGGAGAACATCCCGTGCTTTTAAACCGTGCTCCTACCCTTCACAGGCTTGGCATACAGGCATTTGATCCCGTGCTTGTTGAAGGAAAGGCGATAAAGCTTCATCCTCTGGTCTGTACAGCATTCAACGCTGATTTTGACGGCGACCAGATGGCAGTTCATGTGCCGCTGTCAATAGAAGCGCAGATAGAGGCGCGGGTTCTGATGATGGCAGTTAACAATATCCTTTCGCCTGCAAACGGAAAACCGATACTTGTGCCTACGCAGGACATGGTTCTCGGAATATATTATTTGACGAAGGAGAAGACAGGCGCAAAAGGCGAGGGCAAGGTGTTTTCCGGAGCAGGGGACGTGAGGATAGCTTATGATGCAGGAGTCCTTGATGAACATGCAAGAATAAAGGTGAAGATGGACGGACAGTTTGTTGACAGCACATGCGGAAGGGCGCTGTTCAGCGAGATAGTTCCGGAGGCAATTCCGTTTTCTTTTGTGAACAAGACTCTTACAAAGAAGGAACTCACAAAGATAATAGAATACTCCTATGCAAATGCCGGCAAGAGGGCAACAGTGGTGTTTCTTGATAGTCTTGAGAAGCTCGGGTTTGAGTATGCCACAAAGTCAGGCGTATCCATCTGCATGGCTGATATGCATATACCGTCCCAAAAAGCGGAGCTTATAAGGGAAGCCGAGCATGAGGTCATTGACGTGCAGAAGCAGTATGGAGACGGGCTTATCACTCAGGGCGAGCGATACAATAAGGTAATAGATATATGGGCTAATGTTACGGAAAAAATAGCCGATGAAATGATGAAGGAACTCGGCGCAGAAGGCGGCAAGAAATTTTCAGAGGAAGACCTCCAGGAAAGAAGGTCGTTTAACAGCATCTTTATGATGGCTGATTCAGGGGCCAGGGGAAGCACAGCGCAGATAAAGCAGCTTGCAGGTATGAGAGGCCTCATGGCGAAGCCTTCAGGCGAGATTATTGAAACCCCTATTACCGCGAACTTCAGGGAAGGCCTCACCCCGCTTCAGTACTTCATCTCTACGCATGGCGCAAGGAAAGGCCTGGCCGACACAGCTTTGAAAACAGCTAACTCAGGGTACCTTACGAGGAGGCTGGTTGATGTTGCCCAGGATGTAATTATAATGGAGGAAGATTGCGGCACCAGTGACGGCATAGTTGTCACTTCCCTTATAGAGGGCGGTGAAATAATTCAGCCTCTGGAAGAAAGGATTCTGGGAAGGACAATTGCTGAAGACATAAAAGACCCGATATCAAAAGAGAAGATTGCCGGCAAAAACAGCGCGATAGACGAGGAACTGACCCAAAAAATAATAGACGCCGGAATAGACAGGGCAAAGATAAGGTCTGTTCTCACGTGCCAGTCTATATTTGGCGCCTGCGCCGCATGTTATGGAAGAGACCTTGCAAGGGGCGGGCATGTTGAACTCGGAGAAGCAGTAGGGGTCATAGCAGCCCAGTCCATAGGCGAACCAGGCACCCAGCTGACAATGAGGACATTCCATATAGGCGGAGCAGCTTCAAAAATCGTTGAACAGACAGTGCTTGAGGCAAAGAACTCAGGGACTATAAAGTTCGTAAATATAAGCACAGTCAAAAACAGGGAAGGTTTGCTGGTTGTGACGAACAGAAACGGGAGCATTACTGTTGTAGATTCAAAGGGAAGGGAAAAAGAGAAATACCCTATTGTCTATGGAGCAAAGCTTCTTGTCGGCAACGGGCATAAGGTGGGAATTGGACAGAGACTGGTTGAATGGGATCCTTATTCAACTCCGATACTGACAGAGGTAGGCGGAAGAATAGCCCTTGGCGATATTGTTGAGAACGTAACTATCAAGGAAGAAGTGGATGAGATGACAGGGCTTTCCCACAAGGTTATTATTGATTATCCCACCAACATGAGGCCCAGGATATCAATAAAGGATGAGCATGGCAAGGTAACGCTTAAGATTCCTTCAACAGGCAATATCGCGCGGTATCTGCTGCCTTCAGGCGCCCATATCCTTGTTGACAAAAATGCGGTTGTTGCTCCTGGCGATATTCTTGCAAAGATGCCCCGCGAGACCACAAAGACAAAAGATATAACAGGCGGTCTTCCGAGAGTTGCGGAACTGTTTGAAGCAAGGCGGCCGAAAGAGCAGGCAATCGTCACCGAGATTGACGGCATGGTGGAATTCAAGGGCGCGCATAAAGGTATGAGGGTTGTTGTAGTTAAAGGAAGCAGCGAATCAAGAGAATACCTTATACCCAAGGGCAAACATGTCAGTGTCCATGAAGGAGACTGGGTCAAGGCAGGCGAACCGT
This sequence comes from Thermodesulfovibrionales bacterium, assembly GCA_030018605.1. GTDB lineage: Bacteria > Nitrospirota > Thermodesulfovibrionia > Thermodesulfovibrionales > UBA1546 > UBA1546. Next base: position 1,108 of record JASEHP010000055.1, on the reverse strand, counting down.
TAATGGACGGAGCGGTAAATCCTCACAGCATACTTGATATTCTTGGGCCTAAGGAGATCCAGAGATATCTGGTTGATGAGGTTCAGAAAGTTTACCGTCTGCAGGGCGTGTCCATAAACGATAAACACATTGAGGTTATTGTAAGGCAGATGATGAAGAAAGTAAGGGTTGAAGACGCCGGAGACACGAATTTATTGATAGGAGAACAGGTGGACAGGATGGTGTTTCAGGAAGAAAATGCAAAGATAAAAGGAAAAGGCAAAAAGCCTGCGCAGGGCAAGCCATTGCTTCTTGGCATAACCAAGGCGTCTCTTGCAACAGAGAGTTTTATATCTGCGGCATCCTTCCAGGAAACCACGAGGGTTCTTACAGAGGCTGCTATCAACGGGTCTGTTGATGAACTGAGGGGTCTGAAGGAAAATGTGATAATGGGTAGAGTTATTCCTGCAGGTTCAGGCATATCAAAATACAGGAACACATTTGTGAAACGGGAAGTGCAAGAGTTGTTTGCTCCAGCGGAGCAGCCTGCCGCGCCCCCCGAAGAATAAAAAAGTCATGAGTTCGGAGTTCGGAGTCAGGAGTGAAATAAAAACTCCAAACTCCGGACTAAACACTCCAAACTTTAGATTTATCGCCGATGCAATGCTTGGCCGGCTTGCAAGGTGGTTGAGACTTCTCGGTTTTGACACCCTCTATTACAAAGACATAAGCGATGCGGAAGTCCTGAAGATCGCGAAACAGCAAAACAGGATTGTCCTGACGAGAGACACGCACTTCCTTAATTTCAGGAATTTCAAAGACTTCCTGCTGATAAGTTCAAATAGCACAATGGAGCAGCTTGTTGAAATGGCTGCTGTTTTTCATCTGAAGAGCGATGTTTCTCCCAGATGCTCAAAATGCAACGGCATTCTCAGCGGCGATGTTGAGAAGGAAAGCGTCAGGGGTTTGGTGCCGGAATACGTCTATCTCAGATTTAAGAGGTTTCTGAAATGCGGGGATTGCGGAGGCATTTACTGGGAAGGCTCTCATGCAAAGAGATTCAAAGAGAAGTTTTAGGTACTGTCAACTATTTTGTGTAAATTTGATAAAGGGGCAAATTGGGCCGCAC
>JASEHP010000054.1 GCA_030018605.1 Thermodesulfovibrionales bacterium | reverse complement strand
GAGGCTATGGCAGCCTAACTTAACTGGAGTGTCCGTGAAAACAGGGGAAGATCATATACCCTGAAAGTCTAAAGGAGTTGGTCACAAGCAAATTTATTATAACGCACAGAGAAGATACTGTAATCGAGGCTAAGTATCTTGAGCATTATTCAATTGATAAAGACAAAAATATACTTGATTCCTTTGATCTGCCTTTTGCCTATGAACGAAGTACAGGCAGGGTCTGGTCAATAAAGAAAGGTTTTGAGAGTTGGTAGATATTCCTACATCTGGAAAATTATTGTGAAATAGTTTTTGTCGGGGTTTACAAGTTCAATTTCAGACTGGTAATATACTTAAAGCAAATTTAAAATTCAAAACTCAAAATGCAAAATTGAGGACTCCTTAATTTTAATTTTTGATATTTAATTTTTGCATTTAGTGTTTGGAGAGGTGGCCGAGCAGGTCGAAGGCGGCGGTTTGCTAAACCGTTGTAGGGGCCAAAACCTCTACCCAGGGTTCGAATCCCTGCCTCTCCGCCAGATACAAAAGAAGTGTAAAGCTAAAAGTTTTTAGGAACTTAAAACTTAATTTGATTGAGGAGGTTATATGAGCAAAAAGGTTGTGATAGCAGCAATGTTAACTTTAGCGCTGGTATATTCGGGAGGCTGTAAGAAAAAGGAGCAACAGCCTGTGCCTAAGGCGCCTGCAATGCCGCAAGGGATGGGAGTGCTTCAACAAGAACAGGCAGTTCCGCAGGGCCATCAGATGATGACAGGCGGAAAGCTTGAGGTTGTCGTCCCTGCTAATGTAAAAGGCAAGTGGGATTCAGTAAGGTTTGTTGTTGAGAATAAAGAGACAAAAAAAACAGAGGAATATACGGTTAAACTCAACAGCGAGTGGAAAGTGCCGGCTTCCAATTTAAAGGTGACTGTAGGAGAGTTTCTTCCGGATTTCATTATGAACGGGAGCAAAATTACTTCAGGGTCGGGCAGTCTTAATAATCCGGCGGTTGGCATAAAGATAATGGACGGTGATAAACAAATATTCCCTGCTCCCGGAAAGCAGTGGGGGTGGCTGTGGTCCCGCAAAGACCTCCAGTCAGCGCATCCGTTTGAGCATCCAAGATTTAATATAATGCTGAAAGAGCCTGTGAAGAAGTGACAATCCGGCAATGCGCCCATAGCTCAACTGGATAGAGCGTCGGACTACGAATCCGCAGGCTGGGGGTTCGAATCCCTCTGGGCGCGCCACTCCAGCCGGTATCTAAGAGTGCACAGACTGCATATATTATGGTTTGTCTCACTTTCTATTTAAAAGAAGGCTGCTGGATGTGCGACAAGACACATGAGATGCTGAACGGGCTTGCCGGAAAATATGATCTCATGATCACTAAAATTTATGTTGACTCCACCGAGGGAATATACGAATTATACAGATATGATATCCCGGTGCTTGAGTTCAAAGACGGCTCGACACTCCATGGGCATATAAAGGAAAAAGATATTATAAAGAAGATTCAAGAGAATAAAGAATAGATGAAGGCAACGGGAAGAGATACAGATTTCATAAGGCTTGCGCTTAAAGAAGCAGGCATTACCGGTTCCCGGGGAGAAGTGCCTGTCGGAGCGGTCATTGTAATTGAGGGCAATGTTACCGCAAAGGCGCATAACAAGCGCGAGGCATCTAAAGACCCCACAGCGCATGCGGAGATACTTGCAATAAGAAAGGCAGCAAGGAAAGGTGACAGCTGGCGTCTGGGCGAGGCAACGTTATACGTTACAAAGGAACCATGTCCCATGTGCGCAGGCGCAATTGTGAACGCAAGGATTAAGAGGCTTGTTTATGGATGCAGGGATGAAAAAGGCGGGGCAGTTGACAGTCTGTATAGGCTTCTGAATGACAGAAGGCTTAATCATCAAGTTGAGGTTGTCTCAGGGGTTCTTGAGGACGAATGCGCTGAAATATTAAAAAGGTTTTTTCAGGAGAGAAGGTAATTTTTTAGCTTAATATGAAGGAATAATTTTCGCTTGCTACGCTATTTTTAGACAGTTCTAAGCTCTTTTCGCTACAGCCTCGAAACTCGCCCTTCAGGCTCAGACAGTCGAGGCTGTGGACGCTTCAATTCGCTAAGAACTGTTACCTAAAAATCTCTGATGCAGCTCAAATCACTCCTGCATATTCCTTAATTTATTCTCTTGTAGTAAACTAGCAACTGTTTCGCTGTTTACTGACTGCTGCATGCTGATAGCTGATGACTAAATTATGGAGGGGTGCCAGAGCGGCTGAATGGGACGGTCTCGAAAATCGTTGTGGGGGCAACTCCACCGGGGGTTCAAATCCCTCCCCCTCCGCCATAAAAAAAGTTTAAAGTTGAGAGTTGAAAGTTAAGAGTTAAGGTTTAAAACTAAACCAAAAATCAAGAAAGGATGGTGCTGAAGTATGGATAGGATTCTTGAAAACAGTAAAAACCTGATTATAATCGCTGTTGTTTTTTCCCTTCTTGCATCAGTTGCAGCGTTTCTATGGGGCGGGATAAAGACTCTCACCGTCATCTGGAATATCATAAAAACTTTCGGCAAAGACCCGCTCTCTGCAATTGCCCTGATAGAGATTATGGATATATTCCTTATTGCAACAGCCCTTCTCATATTTGCTGTGGGGATGTACGAACTCTTTATAAGGGACATAGAGCTTCCCGGGTGGCTTACAATAAAAAATCTTCATGATCTCAAAGCAAAACTTGGAAGTGTAATCATACTTGTTATGGCTGTCACGTTCTTAAAGCATCTTGTAGAATGGCGAGACCCGCAGGGAACCTATTATTTTGGAATTGCTGTCGCGGTTGTCTCTGCTTCATTAATAGCATTCAGCCACTTTGGCGGCAAGGATTAATACTGAGTATTTATGTGTAAGGAGGATAAGCTATGAAACCGAGCGAGAGAGAAGCAGAATACATTGCACGGATGGAGTATGAAAAAAGAAAGAAGCTCGAAGAGGAAAAGCACAAAAAACTCGCTGAAGAGGAAAAGAAGAGATTAAAGGATCTCCATTATATGAGATGCCCTAAATGCGGCATGGAGATGATAGAGATTGATTATAAAGGCATAAAGGTGGATAAATGCTCGGAGTGCGAGGGTATATGGCTTGATGCAGGAGAGCTTGAGGCAGTTGCAAAGCTCGAAAAAACAGGGATAGATAAGTTGTTTGGTGTCTTTAAAAAATAGTTTGGGTAATCAGGAAGGATTGAGGGAAATACAGCTATGCGCTGGCACCAGAAAAATGCAGATGAAGTTATTGAGGGACTGAATTCATCCCTTAAAGGGCTTTCTTCAGAAGAAGCACAAAAGCGTCTTGCCGAATACGGCCCAAACGAGCTAATGGAAAAAAAGAAGAAGACTCCGTTCATGATGTTCATGGACCAGTTCAAGGACTTCATGATTCTTGTTCTAATTGCCGCTGCAGTGATATCAGGGATTATCGGCGAGCCTTCGGACACAATCGCAATAGCTGTAATCGTTATTCTTAACGCTGTCATAGGCTTTATTCAGGAATACAGGGCTGAGAAGGCGATGGCAGCATTGAAAAAAATGGCAGCGCAGATTGCCACTGTAATAAGAGATGGAAAGCCTGCAAATATCCCCGCAGTAGAAATTGTTCTGGGCGATATTGTATTGCTTGAGGCAGGGAAGGTAGTTTCGGCTGATATGAGGCTGATAGAAACCGCACAGTTGAAAGTTGAAGAGGCAGCCCTTACCGGCGAATCTATCCCGGTAGAAAAACATATACAGGCATTGCATGACGAGATGCTGCCGCTCGGTGACAGGAAAAATATGGCATACAAAGGCACTACCGTGTCTTACGGCAGAGGCGCCGGTATTGCAGCGGCTACCGGAATGGACACCGAGCTTGGAAAGATTGCAACCATGCTTCAGGAGGAAGAAGAGGTAAAAACACCGCTTCAGAAAAGGCTTGCAGCCTTCGGGCAGAGACTCGCTGTAGCTGTCCTGTTCATATGCGCCATTGTCTTTGGCATAGGCGTCATGAGGGGAGAGGAGCCTTTGCTTATGCTTCTTACGGCTATTTCCCTTGCTGTTGCAGCAATTCCGGAAGCCCTTCCCGCAGTGGTGACCATCTCCCTTGCCCTCGGCGCAAGGAAGATGGTTAAGCAGAATGCCCTGATAAGAAAGCTCCCAGCTGTTGAGACACTCGGCTCCGCAACTTATATCTGCTCTGACAAGACAGGAACCCTTACACAGAACAGGATGAGCGTGGAAGAGATGTATACAGGAGGGGAAATACTTAAAAGTGAAGAGTTAAAAGTTAAAAGTGGGAGAATAGAACAACTCTTAACTCTCAACTCTCAACTCTCAACTTTTTTCACTGCAATTGCTTTAAGCAATGACGCGAAACCTGACAGGGATGGAAATATCATCGGAGATCCTACAGAGGTTGCTCTTTTTTCTGCTGCCAGAGAAAACGGATTCGATAAGTCCTCGCGTGAAGAGTTATTCCCGAGGGTTGAGGAGATACCTTTTGATTCCGAAAGAAAATGCATGACAACATTCCACCAATGTATCCATTCACCGATTCACCCATTCACCGATTCACCTTATCTTTCCTTCACCAAAGGCGCGATTGAAGTTCTTCTGGACAAATCAGACGGCATCCTCAAATCAGGCGGGATAGTAAAGATAGACAGAGAAGAAATTCACAGGGTTAATGAAAAGATGGCTGCTGACGGACTCAGGGTTCTCGGCATTGCAATGAGGGGATGGAATGAGCTTCCATCAGGCATGTCCCATGAGGATGTGGAAAGAGGACTTATAATCATAGGCATTGTTGGAATAATGGACCCCCCGAGAGAAGAAGCAAAAGAGGCAGTCTCCATATGCAAAAAAGCCGGAATAATCCCTGTTATGATTACCGGCGACCATCCGATTACAGCGTGGGCAATTGCAAGGAGGATAGGCATTATTGAGGAAGATGATGTGCACTTTAATACCATAACTGGAAGAGAGCTTGAGAAGTTATCCTTAAAAGAATTCGAGGAAAGGGTTGAGGGCATAAAGGTCTATGCGCGTGTTGTGCCTGAGCAGAAACTGAAGATTGTGAAAGCGCTTCAGGACAAGGGCCAGTTTGTTGCCATGACAGGAGACGGAGTCAATGATGCGCCTGCATTAAAGAGGGCGGATATCGGAGTTGCTATGGGGATAACAGGAACAGATGTTACTAAAGAGGCATCCCATATGATACTCCTCGATGACAATTTTGCCACTATAGTAAAGGCGGTGAGGGAGGGAAGAAAGATTTATGACAACATCAGAAAGTTCATAAAATACCTCCTGACAACAAATTCAGGGGAGATATGGACTCTCTTCCTTGCGCCGCTGGCAGGGCTGCCGATACCCCTTCTGCCGATACATATACTCTGGATCAATCTCGTCACGGACGGACTCCCTGCACTGGCCCTTTCTGTGGAACCTGCAGAGGGTGATGTAATGAGCAGACCCCCAAGGCATCCAAAAGAAAGCATATTCGCCCATGGATTGGGATTGCATGCAATATGGGTTGGTCTCCTGATGGGTGGAGTAGTTCTCTTTATCCAGGCGTGGTCAATCAATACAGGGAATGCCCATTGGCAGACAATGGTTTTCACAGTCCTTTGCTTGACCCAGCTTGGCCATGTCCTTGCCATAAGGTCGGAAAAGGAATCGTTGTTCAGGATAGGATTATTTTCCAATAAATACCTCCTCGGTGCTGTTGTGCTGACCTTTATCCTTCAGATGGCGACTATATATGTGCCTCTTTTAAATCCAATATTCAAAACAGAGCCTTTGACTCTAAATGAATTAATATTTACACTCGCCATATCATCTGTGGTATTCTTTGCAGTGGAATTAGAAAAACTTTTCAGGAGAAAGCAATGGCTCAAGTACTGATGGAGACTGATTTGAAGGATGTGAAATTCTTAAGGCGCGGAAAGGTGCGTGATGTCTATGAGACAGATGACTACTTTCTGATAATAGCTACTGACAGGGTCTCTGCATTTGATGTCGTTCTTCCGAACGGCATTCCTGATAAGGGGAGGGTTCTTACTCAGATATCAATATACTGGTTTAATCAGATGAAAGACATCATAGAAAACCATATTGTTGCGACTGATGTTAAAGACTATCCGGAGATTCTGCACAAATATAAAGACATCCTTGAAGGAAGGAGCATGCTCGTTAAAAAGGCAAAGCCCATGCCTGTTGAATGCATTGTAAGGGGTTATCTCTCAGGCTCAGGATGGAAAGAATACAAAAAATCAGGCACGGTCTGCGGTATTAAACTTCCTGACGGGCTTGTTGAATCATCAAGGCTTGATGAGCCGATATTCACTCCAAGCACTAAAGCAGAAGAGGGGCATGACATTAATATCAGCTTTGATGAGATGAAAAATATAGTCGGCGAAGAAACTGCAAACAAGCTCAGGGATACAAGCCTCAGAGTCTATAAAAAAGCGAGGGAGATGGCGGAAAAGAAAGGGATAATAATTGCAGATACGAAGATGGAATTTGGAATAATAGAAGGGTCAGAGGGTCAGAGTGTCAAAGGGTCAAAGACTGAAGGAAAGCTGATTCTGATAGATGAGGTTCTTACGCCTGATTCATCGCGCTTCTGGTCTATGAAGGATTATAAGCCCGGAAAAAGTCAGGACAGCTTTGACAAGCAGATCGTGAGGGATTATCTTTTAACCCTTGACTGGAACCAGACATATCCCGGCCCCAAACTTCCTGATGAGATTGTTGAAAAAACAGCGGCGCGGTATAGAGAAATATTGGGGATATTGACGGGGTAATAATTTAACTTGACGGTTCTTTGAGCAATCGCCGTCCGTGGACTACCGACATTATAATCACTATATTTTCCTCTAACCTGTAAAGAACGCGATAGTTGCCGACTAAAATCTCCCGATACGGCAGATGAGGGAATTCGGGTATGCTGCGACCCATCAGTGGAAAACCGGCAAGGTTTGAAGCAGTATTCCGGATAGTTTCAATTTGTATTTGAGCATATCTCTTTGAATCCTTTGCAATAAACGAATAAATCTCATGCAGATCATCAAGCGCTCGTATTGTCCACTTTATCTTGTGAACCACTTAGAAGTCTCCTTGATAACCTCCTCTTGTGAGATAAGCCGCCCCTCACGGACATCTTTCTCGGCAGCTTCAAGTTTCTGCCTTAGATAAAGACGATACATAACCTCATCAATGTCCACTTCCTCGGGCAGGTCTTTTATTAAATCAAGAACTTGTTGTTTTGCGATAGTCATAGCAACCTCCCTTCTTTGTTAATTATAACACAAGGGATATGCCGCCAGAAAATTACCCCAAACTTCAAGATGAGATTGTTGAAAAAACCGCTGCAAGGTACAGGGAGATATTGGGGATATTGACGGGGTAGGGGTATAGTAGAGCATGTCAAGGTTTAATCCTTATATGAGGACACCCTGATCATCTCTATGGGTAGCTCCTTGCCGCAATGCTTGCAAACTATTGCATCTTCTTTAATGATCTCTGCACAGTAAGGGCACTTTTTGGTATACCCTTTAGATACCATAGGTGGAAGCAGTGCAATAACAATAATAAGCAAAGGGAAAAGGGCGCATAGTATAAACCACAATATCGGACTGCGCCCTTTTCTTGCAGCTATAATGCTGCCTGCAATGCCTGTAATGATAACCAGCAAGACATATCTAAACAATGGGAATCTCTACTTTCTTCTTATTATTCGTTTATTTTTTATGTATATCTCCCACACCAATAAATGGCACTGCTCCACCGCCTGTAACCTGTGGAAGTATCCCATTCCATTTATCTATAGCCTTGAGATTGGCCTCTATCTTTCTAAGCTCTATAAGGTCCGGTGAAATATTTGCTCTCTGCAGCCTCAGGGACTCTGCCTCTGCCTTGGCTGCTGTAATCTTCTGTTCTGCCTCTATCTTTATCCTCTCCAGGTCCCTTTTTGCTTTTTGAGCGTGTTGTTCTGCTGTCTGCTTTGACTCAATGGCTTCCGTAAAAATCTTGGAGAAACTAAAATCGACAATAGAGAATGCATCAACTGCTATGTTGTGCGCCATGAGTCTTTCAGTAAGGTTTGCTCTCATTGCCTCGCTTACCGCCGGCCTCTTTGTGATAAGCTCTTCTGCTGAATACCTGGCTGTCACAGCCTTTACCACTTCCTGCACTGCAGGGTCTATGATTCGCTCTTTAAAGTGTATGCCGATGGACTGATAGACAATATTTGCCTTATCCTGAACTATATGATAGTTAAGCGCAACCTCTGAACTCACTTCCTGAAGGTCAGCCGATGAGGCAGCAGACTTTGTTAAAGATTTCTGAACCTTGACATCCATCGGGACAACCTTCTGCACTATAGGTATCCTGAAATGTAGCCCTTCTCCAAGCACATTCTTCTGGACAGCGCCAAAATTAAGGACAACGCCTCTTTCACCTGCCCCTATCTGAACCCATGGATTTAAAAATACGAAAAACACCAGAATTGCTCCAATAATCAGCACCAGCTTCATAGGGCCTTTCTTCATTGCAGACTGCATTGCCTCCTTTGCCCTGTAAACATCCCTTTCATCCATTATAGTGCCTCCTTTTTTGTTAATTATAACACAAGGGATATGCCGCCAGAAAATTACCCCAAACTTCAAGATGAGATTGTTGAAAAAACCGCTGCAAGGTACAGGGAGATATTGGGGATATTGACAGGGCAGGGGCTATACACGTTTCAGTCGGGGTTTTCAAGAGGGGGATGAAGAAAAGGGAGGTTTTTCAGGATTCACTGTTATTCCTGCGGGATAATCTTTTCAAGTTCTGCAATTAACATGGGGGCATCGATAGAGTAACATCAATTCTGTAAATATGAATTAGGGTATAATTCTCAAGGGAAA
>JASEHP010000053.1 GCA_030018605.1 Thermodesulfovibrionales bacterium | reverse complement strand
GAATAGGACATTTCTACTTTGGTAAAACCGGACATTTCTATTTTGGTATTACATAGAACGAACAATACCTGTTGATCTCTGTTAATATCCGCTCTGTCTGATAACATCAGCTACTTCTTGCACGCTTATAAGTTCCATACATTGAATGGTTCTGCAGTTCTTTTTGTAACACGGAGAACATTCAAGCCCTTTCCTGATTATGACATGCGGTTTGCCGTAAGGGCCTGTTCTTAACGGATTCGTAGGCCCGAATATAGCAAAAACAGGCACATTGAGCGCAGCAGCGATATGCATTGGCCCTGAGTCATTTGTGACAACAAACTTCGCATGCCTAATTATTTCTATGAGATCTTTCAGGGTTGTTTTCCCTGCAATGGATAAGGCATTATCCATGGAATTCCCTACAACAATGTCCGCCATAGCAGTATCAGATTCTCCACCTACAACGATTGATTTTACAGATAACATGGATGAAAGCTCTCCGAATCTCCCAGGATGCCACCTCTTTGTCTCCCACCTTGCGCCCGGGACTATGACGGCGTATTTATCAGGGAGTTGAAAGTTAGGAGTTGAAAGTTGAAAATTGAAGGAGAGAGGGAATGGGAATTTTATTCCAGAGACGTCACATCCGAGGAATTTTGCTATCTCAAGATATCTGTCCACCGCATGAACATCCTTGCCGCCCTTAATGGAGTGCGTATAGAATATCCTGCTTCCTTCTCTCGCCTCTATGAATCCTACTCTTACAGCCGCCACTGCTGCCTTTGCAAGAATCCCGCTTCTGAGGAGACCCTGCAGGTCTATAACAATATCGTATTTCTCTGCCTTTAAAGATTTAAACAAAGACCTCAGTTCTTTTATAGTAGTCCTTGCGCCCTTAATCCTCTTCCAATCATCCTTATTAATAATCCAGAGCTTGTTTATCATCGGATGCCCCTCAAGGAGACCTTCAAGCCCCTTTGTGATAATCCAGTGAATCTCTGCTCTGGGGAAGCTGTCTCTTATGGCATTTAGAAACGGAAGGCTGTGGACAACATCTCCCAGCGAACTCGGTTTTATGATAAGGATTTTATGGGGCGGTTTTTTGAGTTTCAAAGCATCCAAAGCCATTGTGCTATATTTTACAATATCTGATAGGGTTGTAAGATAAATAATACCTGCCACTGTTGACATTTGTCATATTACTTCGTTCCCTGCAATTTTATCATGTTAAATTCTTTAAGATTTTCCATCAGCTGCTCTTCCGAAATGACTCCAAGCTGCACTAAAGCCTCGCCGAAAAAGATATAGGTGTCTTGCTGTTCCTTAAGAAGTTCTTTTAACTGTTCCTCTGAAAGATACTTTTCCTTTACTGCAATCTCTCCAAACTTCTCCTGCACATCCTCCTGAATTATGAGTATCTTGTTCACATCGTGTTCCATCAGCCAGCCCTTTTTCATTGCAAGCTCGCCAACCATCAGGTTATTTTGCTTCTGTATAAACCGAGCCTTCAGAATATCCAGTTCATTTATAATCTTTTTTCCAAGAAGGTATTGCCCGAATTTCAGAGATTTTGCCATCCATTAACTCCTGTCCTCATACTAAATCACTATAGCAAAATATTCCCTGCCGCTCAAGCGTCTAATAGCGATAGACAAAGTTGGCTTTCGCTTCCGTAGATATTTTTCTGTCGCTCAAACCAACCCTGTCTATCGGCAGATTTGAGACAAACGTGAAACTATTGACATCTTCGTTTGCTAATACTTACAGTTAAATACAATGAATCTGCTTGGACAGGTAAATACAGCTATAAAAAAATATTCAATGCTCGCCGAAAAAGACAGGGTTTTAATCGGTCTTTCAGGAGGCCCTGATTCTGTATGTCTTCTTCATGCGCTGAATAAATTAAAGGATGAACACAAGCTTGCGCTTTATGCCATATACATTGACCACGGCTTAAGGCCTGACGAAATTCCATCCGAGATAGAGTTCTGTAAGAAACTCTGCGAAAATCTCGGTGTGCCGTTTATCACCAAATCTGTTGATGTAAAGTCCTATGCCAGAGAGTATGGTCTGAACAAGCAGGAGGCGGCAAGGGAACTGAGATATAAAATATTTGAAGATACTGCTCTTGAGATTGGAGCGAATAGGATTGCCCTCGCGCATAATGCCGATGATCAGGCAGAGACTTTTTTTATGAGAATCCTGCGCGGCTCCGGGCAGAGAGGGCTTGCAGGGATTCCGCCTGTCAGGGGAAAAATCATAAGGCCGCTGATTGAGATTGAACGAAATGAGATAGAGAATTTTCTTCTTCAAAACGCAGAATGCAGAACGCCAAGCGCTGAACCGCCGTTTCTCGTTGACTCCTCAAATCTCAAAAAAGATTATTTCAGGAATTGGCTGAGGCTTGCTGTCATGCCGGAGTTCAAAAAGCAGAACCCAGATCTGGTCAATACCATAAGCAGGGTCTGCGAGATTATCAGGGAGGAAGATAATTATCTTGAACTTATTGTCACAAAGACTTTAATGAAACTGATTCCTAAAAAAACAGACAAGGTAATAGAGCTTTTCCTTGTTCCGCTGGAGAATATGGATAAGGTCATCTTGCGAAGAGTCTTAAGAAGGGCCATAGACGCAGTAAAAGGTTTAAGGGGAATCGGCTTTGTTCATATTGAGGACATTATTACGCTTGTGAAAAAAGGCGATTCCGGCGACAGGATTTATCTTCCGAAAGGCATCAGGGTCATTAAAGGTTATGCAACATTAATCCCCACTTCAGAGCAGCCTTCGCAGCTTCGTACATACAGCCTTAACGCACCTGAAGAGCTTGCATTGAAAGAGTCCGGCATTCTGATAAAGTCTTCATTTGCTGACAGTGCGGAGATTTCCTGCGATGGAAAATCAAAAGTCATGATTGACGCTGAAAAAATAAAACTGCCCTTGGTTGTGCGGGCAAGAAAAGCAGGGGACTTTTTCTATCCTGCCGGTTTCGGCAAAAAGAAAAAGCTTCAGGATTATTTTGTTGATGAAAAGATTCCGCGCGATGAGAGAGATTCCATTCCGATTGTGATTTCCGGCGATGATGTTGTCTGGATTGCTGGATACAGGGCAGATGAGAGGTTTAAAGTGACGGATGAGACGAAAAAGATAGTGATGCTTGAAATAAAACCTGCAAGATAATTAAAATTCTTTGCTAAACTGTACCGCCTTTCGCTTGCTACGATACTTTTCGACAGTCGTAGCGACTCTTCGCGAAGACTCGCTACGAGTTCTAAAGCTCACTCCGCTACACCCTCGAAACTCACCCTTCGGGTTCAAACAGTCGAGGCTGTGGCCGCTATATTTCGCTAAGAACTATTACCGAAAAGTCTCTGATGCCGCTCAAGCCGATACAGTTTATGAAATTTATATGCCCTGTCCGTTCTTCTGTGGTATATTAATATACTCAAAATTCCGGAGGTTATCTTTAATGATACGAGTTCGTTTTGCGCCGAGTCCGAGCGGGCATCTGCATATTGGAGGAGCAAGGACTGCTCTTTTCAACTACCTTTTTGCCCGCCATAATAATGGAAAATTTATCCTCAGAATTGAAGACACAGACAGAACGCGCTCGACAGATGAATATATAGACGCAATTATTGAGGGCATGAAATGGCTTAAATTCGAATGGGATGAAGGCCCATTCAGGCAGACAGACAGGTTTGATGTATATAGAAGTTATGTTGATAAACTTCTGAAAGAAGGCAAGGCATATTACTGCTGCTGCACACCTGAGGAACTTGAGCAAAGAAGAAAAGATGCTATCGCTCAAGGGAAAACGCCTAAATATGACGGTAGGTGCAGAAACTTAGAGAAGGGTCAGAGGGTCAAAGGGTCAAAGGGTCAAAGTAAAAATGCTGCTGTAAGGTTTAAGATGCCGCAGCACAGCCAGACAGTTGTTGATGACTTAATAAGAGGCAATGTTGTATTTGAAAATGACCAGCTTGACGACCTCATTATAATGCGCTCCGACGGAACGCCTACATATAACTTCACTGTTGTTGTTGATGATGTGGATATGAAGATAACTCATGTAATCAGAGGTGACGACCACCTGAATAATACTCCAAAACAGATTCATATCTACAAGGCTTTAGGATACGAAATACCCCTATTCGCCCATCTTCCAATGATACTTGGCTCTGACAAGACAAGGCTTTCAAAGAGGCATGGAGCAACATCTGTGATGGCATACAAGGATATGGGTTATCTTCCTGATGTTTTGGTAAATTATCTTGTCCGTCTCGGATGGTCATACGGAGATCAGGAGGTATTCACAAGAGAAGAACTTATTAAATATTTTTCTTTCGATAACGTAGGAAAATCATCTGCTGTATTCAACCCTGAAAAACTCATCTGGCTCAACAGCCAGTACATCATCAAATCAAACCCTGAAGAACTTGGAGAGCTTGTGATTCCGTTTATTGAAAATGCAAACATCATCCAGAAGGGACAGACTATAGACAAACAGTGGCTCTCAAAGGCAATCAAAACACTTCAGGAGCGCTCCAAGACATTGGTTGAGCTTGCAACTTCCCTGCGCTACTATATTGCTGAAGATGTCGGATATAACGAAAAGGCAAAAACAAAATTCCTGAATGAAAAATCCTTCCCTTATCTTAAGGAATTAAAGGAGAACATCGAATCAGCAACCGATTTCACTGCTCATGGACTTGAGAATATTTTCAAATCAATTGTAGAAAAGCACGGCATAAAACTCGGCGCCCTCGCCCAGCCTGTGCGTGTTGCAATGACCGGCGGCACCGAAAGCCCGGGGATATTTGAAGTTCTTGAGATACTGGGGAAAGAAAAGACTTTGAAAAGATTGGACAAAGCAGTAAAGGCAATAAAGGGCGGAAATTGATATGAATTCTGACAAGCCAGTTGATTTTATAAGAGAGAGAATCAGGAAAGACCTGAAGATAGGCAAATACGACAGTCGTGTGCATACGCGCTTTCCGCCGGAGCCGAACGGCTACCTTCACATAGGCCATGCAAAATCAATCTGCCTTAATTTCGGGATTGCGGAGGAATTCAATGGTCTCTGCAACCTCAGATTCGATGACACAAACCCAACAAAAGAAGAAGTTGAATATGTTGAATCGATAAAAGCGGATGTTAAATGGCTGGGATTTGACTGGGACAAGAGAGAGTATTATGCATCTGATTATTTCGAGAGGTTATACGGATTTGCAGTTGAACTGATTAAAAAAGGAACGGCATATGTATGTGACTTAAGCGCTGATAAGATTAGGGAATACCGCGGAACACTCACAGAACCCGGCAAGGAAAGCCCATATCGCAATCGCTCTGTTGAGGAAAACCTTGAACTCTTTGAGAAGATGCGTAAAGGAGAATTCCCTGACGGCTCTCGCACCTTGCGGGCAAAGATAGACATGAAATCAGGGAATATAAACATGCGAGACCCTGTAATGTTCAGAATACTCCACGCAGAACACCACAGAACAGGAAATAAATGGTGCATATATCCGATGTATGATTATGCGCACTGTGTCTCTGATTCAATAGAAGGGATAACACATTCCATCTGCACGCTTGAATTTGAAGACCACAGGCCGCTCTATGACTGGTTTCTTGATGAGGTTGGAGTGTATCATCCACGGCAGATCGAGTTTGCGAGGCTTAATCTCAGCTATACGGTCTTAAGCAAAAGAAAACTCATCCAGCTTGTTCAGGAAGGGCATGTCAATGGATGGGATGATCCGAGAATGCCGACAATCTCAGGGTTAAGAAGGCGCGGATATACTCCGGAATCAATCAGGAATTTTTGCGAGCGCATAGGCGTCGCCAAAAGAGACAGCCTTGTTGACATGGCTCTGCTTGAATACTGCATCCGCGAATGCCTGAACAAAAGCGCTCAGCGGGTTATGGCTGTTCTCAAGCCGCTGAAGGTAGTGATAACAAATTACCCTGAAAATCAGACTGAAGAACTTGAGGCGATAAATAATCCCGAGGACGAGAGCATGGGCAAAAGAAAGGTTCCTTTCTCGCATATTCTTTATATTGAGAGAGATGATTTCAGGGAGAATCCTCCAAAAGAGTTTTTCCGCCTCGCACCCGGCAGAGAAGTAAGACTGAGATATGCGTATTACATCACTTGCGTTGACGTTATTAAGGACAAGACTACCGGAGAAGTTACGAAGCTTCACTGCACCTATGACCCTGCAACACGCGGCGGTGATTCCCCAGACAAGAGAAAAGTAAAGGCAACGCTCCATTGGGTTTCCGCTGCTCATTCTATTGAGGCAGAGGTGCGGCTTTACGACCATCTTTTTACAAAGCCTGTTCCCGGCGAAGAGAGCAATGATTTTAAGACAGGCCTGAAACCGAAATCACTTGAATTGCTGAAACAATGCTTTGTTGAACCAAGTCTTGCCGATGCAAAATCAGGTGACAGGTTCCAGTTTGAAAGAATGGGTTATTTCTGTGTTGACCGCGATTCAACAGAAGAAAAACCAGTATTCAACAGGACAGTCACCCTTCGCGATCCATGGGCGAAGATAGAAAAAGCGCAGAAACAAAATTAGCCTTTCGGAAGTTTTAATCTGAAGGTAGTTCCTGAAAATGTGCTGTCAACGCGGATTGTGCCAGCGTGAGACATAATTATCTTGTGCACTATTGCAAGCCCGAGTCCTGTTCCCTTCTCCTTCGTTGTATAGAACGGCAGAAAAATCTTGTCTCTAATCCCCTCCGGTATTCCATGCCCTGTATCAGATACGGTAATCTCTGCATAGCCTCCAGCCTTTGCATACCTGAAAGTAAGCTTCCCTCCGTCCTTCATCGCATCAGCGGCATTCTGAATCAGGTTTGTGAATGCCTGCCTTAGAAGTATCTCATCGCCTGATATGAAAACAGACTTGTCAATATCCAGAAGAACCTCAATATTGCCGCTAACACCTGCGATGCTTGACACACAACTGCTTATGATTTCACTGAGATTGATTTTCGAGAGAGTTAATTCAACAGGCCGCGCAAATGACAGGAAATCAGAGATAATCCTGTCCATAACCTCAATCTCCCTTGAGATTGCCTCAACTGTAGGTATCAGCGCGGCGTCAGCCTTTCTGGAGAGCAGTTTAGTATAGCCGGCAATCACCCCAAGGGGATTTCTGAGTTCGTGTGCGATGCCTGCCGACATCTCTCCGAGGCTTGACAGCCTTTTCCTTAACTCTGCCTGCGATTCAAACGCCTTAAGTTCTGTAAGGTCTGTAAAGACAAGTATGTTGCCTATTTCTTTACCCTCACTGTCGCGCAAAGGTGAAAATGTAAGCCCGAGCCACAGCTCCCTGCCGTCAGGCAGCTTATACTGAACCTCTCCTCTTTCAATCGGGTTTCTTTCTTTAACGAGTTTTGCTATCGGGTTTTTAAAAAGTTCCTCGCAGTTCCTTTCAATTGCATCTGCTGCCTCTATGCCAAGAATCTTTTCCGCCGATGCGTTCATGCTCTTGATTCTTAAATCCCTGTCAAAACTTATCACTCCGCTTGGAACGCTCTGAAGGATATTCCTGTTGTAGCTTTCAACATCTCCTGCTCTCTGCTCGGCAAGTTTCTTTAACGCCTCAAGCTCTTTTTCCTTTTCTTTCAGTTTTGAGACGAGTTCATGAAATGTATCAACGACAAACCCGACGTCGGATGCATCCTTCCGCTCAATTTTTTTCTTTTCCCTGTTGAATTTCAGGAATGTTCTAAATAAATAGAAGAAGATAAATATTACAATCAGGAATATAAAAAGAGGCAGGTATGCCAATTCAGGGCTCATCTAATCCTCAGATACCAGTAAAAAATCTCATGCGCCCAAAAGAGTGTTATAATTGCGCCTGCAGCAAGAAAAGGTCCGAACGGTATCTTGCTCTTTCTTCCCTTCCCTTTAAATGCCATCAGGAATATGCCCCATGCCGAGCCAAAGAGACTTCCAAGAAAGGTTGTCAACAGGATAGATTTCCATCCCATCAAAGCGCCAACCATTGCCATCATCTTTATATCTCCTCCGCCCATTCCTCCGCGGCTGAGAACAGCAATCAAATAGAAAAGGCCGAAGCCCGTGACAGCGCCGATGATAGAAGTCTTAAATCCCATCATCGTCCATCTTAAAAAAGGGTCGTAAAGCAGAAATGAGCCAGCAACCAATCCTATCAGAATGCCCGGGAGCGTTATGCTGTCAGGTATTATCTGAAAATCAAGGTCTATAAATGTTATGACTATCAGAGAAGAAATAAATACAAAATAAACTAATGTATTCCACCCCATTCCGAATCTCCAGAGAACAGCAATATAAAATAATGCATTTAAAGCCTCAACCACAGGGTATCTGAGGGATATATTCTCCTTGCACGCTCTGCATCTTCCTGCAAGCATTATATAGCTGATAATCGGTATGTTATCCCATATCTTTACTGGAGTATTGCATGAGGGGCAGTATGAAGAAGGCATAATTATTGATTCCCCTCTCGGAATTCTGTATATGCAGACATTTAGAAAAGAACCCACAATAGAGCCGAAAATAAAAACCATGACGTAAAAGGGCAAGTTGTACATGTTATCCTATCATTCCACCTTGCTTATCTCGGATACCTTCTTCTTTAAATCTTCAATCTCGGCATTGAGCTTCTCTATCCCGTCTATAGCCTCTGATATAATTTTGTCCCTCAGCACGTTTTTTTCATGCTGTTCCTTAAGCTCAAACACGCGCTCTCCGATAAGCCTCAGCTTTTCAGCCCGTTCTTTTTCCTTCTTGTCCCTGTCGCTTACAAGTTTGATGACTGAAAATTCAATCTTCATCCTTTCAGACAAAATGGAAGAAAACCATTTTATCCTCTCTATGCCGGAATCAAAATTATTCTTAATCCTTTTCCACATAAAACCTCCTTCCTTTTAATACTAATCCAATAAACCGCCATATAGCAAGCTACAGGGTATCACATTCATTTTGGGTCATTCCCGCTTTTATTCTGTCATTCCGACTTGTTCGGAATCCTTCCTGCTTGTCGGGAATCCATACCCCCCCTTCATCCCCCCTTAGCTTAAGGGGGGGGACAGAGAGGGGGATGATCTTCCCCTGTTTTCACGGACACTCCAGTTAAGTTAGGCTGCCATAGCCTCC